>CAXYVG010000029.1:0-37337 GCA_964292325.1 uncultured bacterium
CAATGAAATGAATATTTCTATCGTTACTGGAAATTAGATGCGAAACCTCTGATGTTATAATCCTATACTTGACAAGTATTATTCATATCTTTATAATATTTATGTAGACATAATATGTATAATGTAGAAATATAAAATAATTACTTTAGATTTTTACATAAAATTTAAAATAATAGTAACTCGAATATATTATGGTATAAAAATAGCATATCAGTGACGATGAGGTCGCTTCCTTAGATAAAGGTGGTGATCTTATTTTTTTTGTAGCTATTTATGAATGTACATAGTATCAATGAATCGGTTAGGTGGCATTGGTTTCATATAATATTTTTTAAGAAAGAGAGGCGTTTTAGAATGTGGGGATGGAGTACAGGTGTGTTAACTAAATTAACAATGCAAGCTGAAGAATATGCAGAGGGAAAATTACATCGATCGTTAGAGGTCAAGTCCTATCCTCAAAAGTGGAAACCTTTAGTAGGGTATATCGGGAAATTAGCGAGCATGTTACGTGATTTTACAAAGGCAACTCAGGTTTCAGCTGGTAGAGTTTCCGCAGCAGTAGCACAGGTGAGTCAGGCAATTCGAGATGCAATTGGCTTTTCAGAAAATATTAGAAGAGAAGCTACTATTACTCAAGATTTATCGGCATCTTTGGTGGCAGCAGCAAATAAAGTGAATCAGGAAATTGAAGAAGTTCAGATGGCTTCGCAGTGTATTACGGATATTGCTAGTACCATTTATCAAGATAGTAGTGAAAATAAGCGTCGAGCAGAACAAGGTAGCGTATGCATTGCTCAGGTAGCCTCCGCTATGGATGAGATAGGGATATCTTCTCATGAAATTGAAGTGCGTATTCAAAGCCTGATGAAAGTTGCGAGGCAGATTGATGATTTTTTAGTGGTGATTCGCGAAATATCGGTTCAAACGAATCTATTATCGTTAAATGCTAGTATTGAGGCGGCAAGGGCTGGGGAGCATGGTAAAGGCTTCGCTGTAGTAGCTGGTGAAATTCAGAAATTATCGGATCAGAGTAATCAGGCTGCTCAATCAGCAAATGGCTTATTAACCCAAATTGATCAAGGAATTTTAGCAGCTGCTGATGCGGTAGAGAATGGTATGGTAGCAGTTCAGAGTGGGGGAAAGGCAATGGGAGAAGCGGAAGCTATATTACAAGCGATTGTAGCATCTAGTTATCAAGTAGAAAGTCGTTTGGCGGAGGCCTCGAGTGCGCGGCAAAATCAATTGGATGCTACGCAAGGAGCAGTGCAAGGTCTAAATGATATTCAAGAATTATGTCACCAAGTATTATCTCATGTAGAGCAAGTAACGGTATCTTTGAGTGAACAGAAAGAGAATTTTATGGAAATGGGGCAGATGGGAGATCTCCTTGTAGGTGAAGCTGAAAGTATGGTGAACGTCACAGAAAAAATTACATTAGTTGATATGGAACAAAGCTTAAATCCAGATGTGGAAAAATTGATTCTTTGCCAACAACAAGTGATACAAGAGATAGCCAAGCAGGTCGGACAAAAAAGATTATCTGCCTTTGAACAAGAAAAATTATTACGTGAATTATTAAAAAAAGAAGATAAGCTGGAAGCTGCTTGGAGCAATTCAGCGGATGGTCGGTTCGTTGTGTCTTTGCCTCCTGCAGGGATAGCGAATGCTAATTCTCGTCCTTGGTTTAAGGAAGCAATTGCTGGACATAATTTTGTATCCTCTATCTATGTATCGGCGATATCTTCTCGCCCTTGTATTACCATTGCAGTTCCAATCCGATCAGCAGAAGATCATGTCATTGGTGTTATTGGAGTCGATCTTAAGCTAGGAGAGGTCAATAACGATTAGAAAGAATAAAGGTACCCTATAAGTAGAGATGAATTTCGCTACTGATAGGGTACCTTTATTCATAGTGAAGTAGTAGTTTAGTGTGAAAATAAATATTGTACGACTAAGGCAAATACCAATAGTAAACCAAATAAGGTATTGGTTTGCGTCGGGGTTTTGTTGTAGTAAAAGAAAATTTACAGAAACATAACATATCGATAACATGGGAGTATCTATAATCGATTAACATTAAAATTATGAAGGCTTAATTTGTAGCAATTTGTATTATTATCCTCGAATAGAGTTTGGAGCGAACGATATATAAGGGATTTTTGTGCTTATATGGAGGGAATGGTATCATGTTTAGTTGGAACATAATTGATAATGTTGTAGAAGAAATTGTTGATGACAATTATATAAAGGATGAACATGAAATTGATAAGGAATTGCAGGCTATTTTGACCAATAAAAGTATTACTGCAGTTTTCCAACCAATTGTATCGCTGTTAGATGGCGATATTTTTGGCTATGAGGCTTTAAGTCGAGGGATACCGGGATCAAAACTCGCAAAACCGGATGCTCTATTTGCAGCAGCAGAAAAATATGATAAAGTTTGGGAATTGGAATTTCTTTGCCGAAGTAAAGCGTTTGCTAAAGCTCATGAGTTACCAACAGATAAGATGTTATTTATCAATGTGGATCCTAAAATTATTAAAGATACTCGTTTTCAAAAAGGCGTTACTTTGGAAATGTTAACACAATACAATATTGATGCCAGCAATATTATTTTTGAAATTACCGAAAAAAGCTCGATTGAGGATTATAAAAATTTTCGTAGGGTTTTAGATAATTACACGAGTCAGGGGTATAAAATTGCGATTGATGATGCAGGAGCAGGGTATTCTGGTCTAAAATCAGTAGCTGAGATCAGACCTCAATTTATCAAAATCGATATGGATTTAGTGCGAGATATAGACAAGGATCTTTTAAAGCAAGCACTGCTCAAGGCGTTCTATGAATTTTCGGTTTCCACTAATATGAAAATCATTGCGGAAGGTATTGAGACAATCGATGAACTAGAGACATTGATTCATATTGGCATACCGTATGGTCAGGGGTATTTATTACAAAGACCTGCTGTTGAGTTTTTAGAGATAGATCCAAACGTTAAAAACCATATTATCATGAGCAATCTGCAAAAAAAACAAGAAACTTTTTATACTCCGCTAACTATGCCAATTGGAGACATTTGTAGACAAGATCAAGGCTTCTCGTCAAATTTGTCTTGCAGCCAGATATTAGATTATTTCAATGAAAATCCTAATATTATGGGACTTCCTATTTTGCAAGGTGATTATCCAATAGGAATGGTTATGAAAAATAAGTTAGTTACCTATTTTTCTACTCAATATGGAGCCGCTGTTTATAAGAGCCGCCCCATTCGTCTTATTATGGATCAACATTTTCTGGTTGTGGATTATGAGACACCATTAGAGCAAGTTTCTTATCTGGCGATAACGAGAACGGAAGATAAAGTATATGATTATATTGTTATAACCAAGCAGGAAAAATATTATGGAATTATCACAGTAAGATGTTTGCTGGAGAAAACCACTCATTTGGAGATTAATCGAGCGAAACATAGTAATCCTTTAAGTGGTTTACCAAGCAAGATTATCATTGAGGAAAAATTGAAACAAGTCATGAAAGAGCAAGATCCTCATGTAGTGTTATATTTTGATTTAGATCATTTTAAAGTATATAATAACGCCTATGGATTTGATAATGGAGATAAGATTCTATATATGATTGCACAAGCCATTCAATATGAATTTAAAAAGAATAATATAAGCAATCCATTTATTGGGCATATCGGCGGTGATCATTTTATTGCGATCGTCAAAGATATAAACGATGCAGAGATTATACGGATATGTGAGGCTATCATCCGTTATTTTGATGGGAGAATTGGAGATTTTTATACTGAAGAGGATAAAAAAGCGGGATATGTTATGATTAAAAATAGACAGGATGTGGAGGAACGAGTTCCCCTTTTGTCAATTTGCATTGCGGTAGTAAAAAGTATCGGAAGTCGTTTTAAATATCCAACGGATTTAGCGGAGGCCGCAAGTGCGATAAAGAAACAATATAAGTTGCCTTGCCAGAGTCGTTATTGCATTGAGTGATTAACCGAAGATTACATTGTATATATAAAGCACTAAGAAAATGGCAGATACATTGTTAGTCTGATGTGAAGAAAATGTAGTGATATTTATATAAATACAATCTAAGAGGAAAGAGGAATCATAACATGATGAGAAAGGAAATAATGATGAAAAATTTTGACTCAATAGAACCATATCATCCCAATATGGAATATCATACGCTATCCCAAAGCGTGAGTATTAAAATTGGCGATATTGTACAGTACGCTCCATCTGTTACTCCTGATAGCATTATCGGTGATATTGGAGAGCTGTTAGAAGGGCGTCATCAAGGCATAGTGATTGTTGATGCCAATCTACCTGTAGGTTTATTGATGAAAAATAAATTATATTATCAGTTAGGGACACCCTATGGGGTTTCATTGTATTTACGTAAGTCAGCGGCGAAGCTGATGGATAAACATCCTCTGATTGTTGATGCAAAATTACCTCTTGAAACAGTATCGCAGATGGCAATGGATCGTATGGAAAATTGTCAATATGATTTAATCATTGTGGTCAAAAATCAGGAATATATAGGTGTTGTTTCCGTTACCCATTTGTTACAACAATTAACGAATTTGCAAATCCGTTTTGCTTCCAACTCCAATCCACTAACGGGTCTTCCTGGCAATTTAATTATTGAGGAACGGCTAAAACAAGCAGTGGCGAATGGACAACCTTTTGCGGTATTGTATTGTGATCTTGATAATTTTAAAGCATTTAATGATAAATATGGTTTTGAACAGGGTGATCGTATTCTTCAATTTACAGCATCATTATTACGCAGTGCACTGACTGATGTCGGTCAAGATGTGTCAAACTCGTTGCTCGGGCATATTGGTGGTGATGATTTTATTATCGTAACGGACCGTGATAAAGCTGAAATATTGTGTAATTTGATTACAGATGGATTTGATCGAGAGATCGAAAAATATTATCACCCCCAAGATGTAGAGCAAAAGTGTATTATGATAGAAAATCGTAGAGGTAACATTGAACAGTTTCCGCTAATGAGTATTTCAGTAGGAGTGGTTCATAATCGCTATCAAACATTTTCTAGCTACCTTCAGATTGGAGAGATAGCGGCAAAGTTGAAAAAGAAAGCGAAGGAAATAGCAGGATCATCTTGGGTAATTGATGGGAGAAAATCATAAAATAATTGTAATTTTAATAGTGATATAGATATAAGATATATGGGATATAAGGTATCGCTTGGTTACTAGGTAATGCAGCGAAGGCTTATATCCTATTTTTGATGATTCATATTATGTAGATATTACTTATAAAAAAAGATAAAAACGTCACATTAAGATGGATTTTGCGTTATACTTAGGTGAGAAAGTATTTTATGTTACAGATAGTGTCGGAGGAATAATTTGATGAGTAAAATAATGAAAACGATGGATGGCAATGAAGCGGCAGCATATATTTCGTATGCTTATACAGAAGTTGCAACCATCTATCCAATTACGCCGTCTTCTCCTATGGCGGAGCATGTAGATCTATGGTCGGCGAAAGGTAAGAAAAATTTATTTGGTCAAACAGTAAAATTGGTTGAAATGCAGTCAGAAGCAGGAGCTGTTGGTGCTATGCATGGTTCCTTAGAAGCAGGAACATTGACTACGTCTTACACTGCATCACAGGGATTACTGTTGATGGTACCAACAATGTATAGATTATCAGGACAATTAAAGCCAGCGGTGCTTCATGTTAGTTCGCGTACAGTAGGAACCCATGCTTTTTCAATCTTTGGTGATCACTCTGATGTTATGGCTTGTCGGCAAACTGGTTTTGCTATGCTATCTACGGGAAGTGTGCAAGAGGTTATGGATCTTGCGGGTGTTGCGCATCTGGGCGCGATCGAAGGTAGAGTCCCATTCCTGCATTTCTTTGATGGATTTAGAACATCTCATGAAATGCAAAAAATAGAATGTATCGATTATAAAGACCTGAAGAAGTTATTAAATAAAGAAGCATTGGAAGAATTCCGTAAAAATTCTTTAAATCCGGAAAGACCAGTCATGCGAAGTGGGGTAGAGAATCCAGATGTTTTCTTTCAAGCAAGAGAAGCTTGTAACCCTTATTATGAAAATTTACCTAGCATTGTAGAACGCTACATGAATGAAATCAATAAATTAACGGGTAGAAATTATAAATTATTTAATTACTATGGGGCCAAAGATGCACAATATGTGATTGTTGCAATGGGATCTGTCAGTGGCGTTATTCAAGAAACGGTTGATGCTTTAAATCAGCAGGGGCAAAAGACAGGATACCTGCAAGTCCATTTATATCGACCTTTTTCCTTAGAGCATTTTTTAAAAGAGTTGCCAAGTACCGTAAAGAAAGTGACGGTACTGGATCGAACAAAGGAACCAGGTGCGCTAGGTGAACCATTATACTTAGATGTTTGTGCGGCATTAATTGATCAAGTCATAAGGCCGCAGATATTTGCCGGTCGTTATGGACTCTCTTCGAAAGACGTTACTCCAGCGCAGATGATAGCCGTTTATAATAACATGATAAAAAATGAGAACAAAAATCATTTTACCGTTGGTATTCATGATGATCTTACGCATTTATCATTAACGCTTGGCGAGGAAGTAGATCTTGCCGCGGAGGGAACCATTAGCTGTAAATTTTGGGGACTTGGTTCAGATGGTACGGTTGGCGCCAACAAAAATTCGATTAAAATCATTGGGGATCATACCGATCTTTATGTCCAGGCCTATTTTGAGTATGATGCCAAGAAATCGGGTGGTATGACAAAATCACACTTGCGTTTTGGTAAAACACCGATTCGTTCTAGTTATTATGTAAAAGCAGCAAACTTTATAGCTTGTCATAATCCTTCTTATATTACTAAATATGATATGATCAGTGAGATTAAAGAAAATGGGATTTTCTTATTAAATTGTGGCTGGACAGGTGAAGAATTAGAAAAAAATCTGCCAGCAAGTGTAAAGAGAGCATTAGCAAGAAAGAATATCCAATTTTACGTGATTGATGCAACCCAAATTGCAAAACAAATTGGGCTGGGTAGTCGTACCAATACTATTTTACAGGCAAGTTTCTTTCAGTTAACAAATGTGATTCCGGTGTCGCAGGCGGTTGAATATATGAAAACCGTCATTCTCCAGTCTTATGGGAAAAAAGGCGAGAAAATTATTACCATGAATTATGCTGCTGTAGATCAAGGTATCGATGGTGCGAAAAAAGTGGAAATTCCTTCATCTTGGAGAGATGCTATTGATACCTTGATAGATACCAATGAAAACGTACCTGATTTTATTAAAAAAATCATGATTCCCATCAATGCGCAAAAAGGAGATGATATTCCTGTCAGCTCATTTGCTGCCATAGCAGATGGTACATTCCCGCTGGGAACCGCAGCATATGACAAACGGGGAATTGCCGTTGACGTTCCGGAGTGGAATGTAGAGCACTGCATTCAATGTAACCAATGCTCTTATGTGTGCCCTCATGCTGCGATCAGACCGTTCTTGCTTACGGAGGAAGAAACGATAGCAGCGCCAGAGTCATATCAGACAAAGAAAGCAAATGGTGGACCTAGTTTTGATGCTTATCACTACAGGATGCAGGTAGATGTACTCGATTGCTATGGTTGTGGAAGCTGCGTGCAAGTTTGTCCGGCAAAAGAAAAAGCACTTGTTATGAAGCCTCTGGCAACTCAAAAAAATGAAGTGGAAAACTGGAATTATTCATTACAACTTTCGTATAAAGAAAACCCTATTGATAAGTTTAGTGTCAAAGGCAGTCAATTTGAAAAGCCACTTCTTGAGTTTTCAGGTGCTTGCGCTGGTTGCGGGGAAACTCCATATATGAAGCTGATGACGCAGCTCTATGGAGATCGAATGTATGTCGCAAATGCAACGGGTTGTACACAAGCCTGGGGGGCCGCTGTGCCGTGCTTCCCATATACCGTCAATCATGACGGGCATGGTCCTGCATGGTCAAATTCTTTATTTGAAAATAATGCAGAGTTTAGTTTGGGCATGTGTTTAGCGGTTAGGCAACAACGGCAACGACTGGCTATGAAGTTAGAAAAGTTGCTAACGCTTACGACGAATGAGACACTGATTGTGGCAATACGCAAATGGCTAGAATATATGGATGAAGCGAGTATGAGTAAAGCCATCAGTAACTCTTTAGTGCAGTTGCTAGCATCCATGACTCTTACAGGCGAAGAATTATCGCTAAAAGAATATATAGTAAATAATAAGGAACATCTTGTAAAAAAATCGATGTGGATGTATGGTGGCGACGGCTGGGCTTATGATATTGGCTATGGAGGTTTGGATCATGTACTCGCATCTGGAGAAGATGTTAATATTTTAGTTGTGGATACAGAAGTGTATTCAAATACAGGGGGGCAAGCTTCCAAGGCTACCCCTATGGGAGCGGTTGCACAATTTGCTGTTTCTGGTCACAAATTTCACAAAAAGGATCTTGGTATGCTGGCAATGACATATGGTTGTGTATATGTAGCTCAGGTTGCTATGGGTGCCAATCAGGCACAATTAATTAAGGCATTGCAAGAAGCAGAACAGTTCAAAGGTCCGTCACTAGTGATCGCCTATGCGCCATGTATTAGCCATGGACTGGCGAAAGGCATGGGTTGTACGCAGCTGGAAGAAAAAGATGCAGTAAAAGCAGGTTATTGGCACTTGTACCGATATAACCCTGCTCTTAAGGATGAGGGGAAAAATCCGTTTATACTAGATTCAAAAGAGCCAATAGGCAGTTTCAGAGATTTCTTAATGGGCGAAGTACGATATTCATCACTACTGAGAAGTTTTCCAGAAAAGGCAGAAGAATTATTTGCCGCAGCAGAAAAAGCAGCTACAGAAAAATATAAAATTTATCAAGAGTTGGCAGCGAAGTAAATAATAATGAAATAAGGTAATATTTGATCAGAATGCAGTCAATTCGGGATTTTATTTTATATAGATCACTAAGAAAATGACGGCTATATTGTTAGTCTGCCGTGGATGGGGCTAGAGTATACCCCATCCACGACGATTACTATGCAGATGATTTAGTGATATCTATAGAGAAGGAATTTATATTTATTTCGCGAATGGATAGATAATAGCATAGCAAAATCATGTAGTTATTTGTAGAACTAATGTAAAGAAATGTTCAGTAAAGCGAGTGTTATTTGTGAGTGTACTTAAATCGAATCTATTGCTTTTATTAGCAGCAATGATATGGGGATTTGCTTTTGTAGCACAGCGAATGGGAATGGAATATGTGGGGCCTTTCACTTTCAATGGTGTCAGATTTGCTTTAGGTGCTCTTTCGTTGCTTCCATTGATTCTTTATTCTAAAAAGGAGTCTCAGGATAAAAAAAATACGGATAATGAATTAAAAGATGTTATGGGCGCAGGTTTATTGGCTGGAAGCGTTTTGTTTTTCGGGGCCTCATTACAACAAATAGGCTTATTATATACGACAGCTGGAAAGGCTGCTTTTATCACTTGTTTGTATATTATACTTGTACCGATAGTTGGGATTTTTTTCAAGCAGTACATTTCTATCAGTACATGGCTTGGTTCGACGATTGCGATCATAGGGTTATATCTTCTTTGTGTAAAAGATAGTTTTTCTATTTCATATGGAGAAGGTTTGGAGTTAATCGGAGCTTTTTTCTGGACGATACATATTTTGTTAATTGATCGTTTTTCAAGAAAAGTAAATGTATTGCAGTTGTCCTTTTTTCAATTTATAGTCTGTTCAATGCTCAGTTTAGTCACGGCCTTATGTATAGAGACGATTCGTATGGTCACTCTTTGGCAGGCCATAGTGCCAATTCTTTATGGTGGGATTTGTTCTGTTGGAATTGCCTATACTTTGCAGGTGATAGGACAAAAACATGCTCAGCCCTCTCATGCCGCTATTATTCTTAGTATGGAAACGGTTTTTGCTACAATTGGCGGATGGCTGATTTTAAATGAACAATTGGAAATGCGAGAATTGTTGGGATGTATCATTATGTTCATTGGTATGTTTTTATCACAATTGCAAAATATATCAACTTCTCAATATAAACAAAGTGAAAATCATAACATAATATTAAATAAGCAGGGAGAGATGAAGCTATGATAATTGATAAAAAAATTGCTACCAATATTGTTGATTTTATATATGAAAGAACAACCTACCATACCATTGTTTGTGATACTACGGGAACGATTATTGCTGATTCCGCTCGTAGCCGAGTTGGGGTATTACATACAGGATCAAAAAATATGCAAGAGAAATGCATCGAGCGCATTGTAGTTACAGAGGAAGACGTAACGAAGTCCGGTGGAACCATAAAGGCGGGGGTAAATCTTGCTATTAAGGATGGACAAGCGATCATTGGTACATTTGGGATTGCTGGAGAAATTAGGATTGTCGAACCCATTGCTCAATTAGCATCTGGCTGGATTGTTGGTAATCTTCACAAACAGGAACTAGCAGATCAAGTGCGAATTTGCGTGAATGATATATCCGATGCGATCGAGAAAACTTCTCTTGCGACTACCGAGCTGACTCAATCATCAAAACAATTTGCAGAGATTGGTCTAGAGTCTATTGCAATGTCAAAAGAAGCGACTGCTGGTATTAATAGTACTGAGCAAATATTAGGAGCCATTCGCAAAATTGCAAGTCAGACCAATCTTCTGGGACTTAATGCAGCAATTGAAGCTGCTCGTGCCGGAGAACATGGTAGAGGATTTTCTGTTGTAGCCGAAGAGGTGAGAAAACTTTCAGGCGACAGTGGTCAATCGGCTACTGCGATAGAACATCAGCTGAACCAATTAAAGGAATCCGTTAACAAAGTAATTATTGGCGTAGAGAAGAATGGAAGTATTTTACAAGAACAGGCTAAGTCAACAGAAAGTATTGCACAAATGATAGAGGGACTTCGTCGGGTGAGTCACCAACTGTTAGAACTCGCTGATAAACATTAAGCTACATCGTTTGATCATGAGAAAACTCCTGCATTGGTTTGCGGTTCAACTAGCAAACAGTGCAGGAGTTTATATATATTCACTTACCTCTAAAAATCTGTAATTTAATAAAATGTTAATATACTGATAATAATAGCGTAGTCGTTATCCAATATAATAGATATGGAAAGGAAAATATAGGAGGGAAAAAAGTGAATAAAAAGTTAAAGTGGTTAAGTGGTTCCTTAGTGATTGTCGCAATGTTTGCAACGATGGTTATATCCGCATTACCAAAACAGTCAACCGTCCATGCTGGCGTTGACAACGGTTATTATGGTAAGCAGGCGAAATATGTATTTGTTTTCATCGGTGATGGTATGGCTATGCCCCAAATAACTTCTACCGAAATTTTTAAAGGCACTCTTAGTAGTACAAATCCAATGAATCAGGAAAAATTGAGTTTCACATCATTTCCTAATTTAGGGATGCAAACAACACAGTCTTCTAATTCTTTTATCACAGACTCAGCGGCGGCTGGTACAGCATTAGCCACTGGACATAAAACCGATAATGATGTAGTAGGGGTAGACCCAACGAAAAAAATTAAATTTAAAACCATGGCAGAAATGGCAAAAGAAAAAGGAATGAAAGTCGGTATTATCTCGAGTGTATCCTTAGATCACGCGACTCCTGCATCGTTTTATGCTCATGAGGGAAGTCGAAAGAATCTCTATGAAATTGGAATCGATATGGCAAATAGTGGATTTGATTATTTTGCAGGTGGTAGTTTATTGCAACCTACAGGCAAGAAAAAAGATAAAACGAATGTATTAGATATTGCGAAAGAAAAAGGCTATAAAGTGGTTAATGATCCAGATATGATTATGAATTTGACTAAAAATGATGGCAAGGTTATTGCTTTTAGAACCGATCTTGCTGCAGAATCAGCTATGCAGTATGATATCGATCGCCAAAGTAAAACGTCACTAGCAGATTATACAAAAAAGGGTATTGAAATGTTAGATAATTCGAATGGTTTCTTCATGATGGTAGAGGGCGGGAAAATTGATTGGGCTTGTCATGCCAATGATGCTGCTACTACCGTGCGTGATGTTATGGCTTTTGATAATGCTATTTTAGAGGCTCTTAAATTTTATGCTCTACATCCAGATGAAACATTGATTGTGGTTACCGGAGATCATGAAACTGGTGGTATGACAGTAGGATTTGCTGGTACGAAGTATACGACTGCTTTTAGTAAAATCGGCAATCAGAGTTTGTCGTTTGAAGAATTTGATAAGGCCATTAAGCAGTATCGGGAAACGGTTGGTGCCAATGGTGCTACTTTAGAAGACTGGTTACCAGTTCTTTCTGAAAAATTTGGTCTTGCAGAGTTCAGTGATTTTGAAAAAGGTCGCTTGCAAGAATCGTTAGCGGCAAGTATGATAGAACCGAAAAAGAGAATCAAAGATGAGCAATCCTACTTATTGTATGGGGGTTATGAACCATTCTCTGTGACCGTAACTCATATTTTAAATCAAAAAGCCGGAATTGGTTGGACTACTTATGCACATACTGGTGTTGCATTGCCAGTCTATGCACAAGGGATAGGTAGTGATCTATTTAGAGGTTATTATGATAATACGGATATTGCTAAGAAAGTAATGAGTATTATGGGAGTTTCATTTCAGCAATAATAGTGTGTAGCTGTAGTTGTATAGCGGTAAGAAAGTGATAGTTATATTGTTAGCCCATGCCATAAAGAAGATTTAAGTGGTAGGATAGAGGGGGAGCGTGCTCTCCTTCTATTCTTCTAGCTATATATAGGAAATGTTTTAGAAAGGAATTCATAATATGTTGCATCGCCTTAAAGCGGATAAAATTTTTGTTGTAGTGATAGCGCTTTTGTGTGTCATCTTATATTTTATTCCTACAGGGTTTCCGATTCAAGCAGATGACCATGAGCGTAGCAAGGGGAAGGTACTGGCTGTAGATAACCAAAATGTTCACCAACGGGGTGTAGTGAAAACGGGTATACAGGGCGTATCGGTAGAAATAATGGATGGCATATATAAAGGGCAAAGGGTAGAAACTTCGAATACATTACTGGGAAAGTTAGAGATGGATAAGATATTTCAAGAGGGAGATGTCGCTTTGATCGTCTTAAAAGGGGATCAAAAGAGCATCCAAGAAGCAAGCATTATTGATCATTATCGACTCGATATAGAAGGATGGCTATTTGCTTTATTTGCAATTGTTTTATTTTGGTATGCTAGGTGGACAGGCGTTAAGGCTTTGTTATCGTTTGTATTTACGATTCTGGTTCTTTGGAAAGTATTATGGCCGTTACTATTAAAGGGATGGGATCCGATTATTATCTCTCAATTGATCGTATGCGCGATTGTTGGTTGTGTAACGTTTTTGATTGCTGGGTGTAATCGCAAAGGAGTAGTGGCTTTTTTAGGAACTATTAGTGGTATGCTGGCAGCATGTTTACTGGGGATTATTTTTGGTAGTCTATTTAAAGTTCACGGCGCAGTGGTACCCTTTTCGGAAACTTTACTACATGTAGGGTTTAGCAACCTTGATTTAACAAAAGTATTTTTAGCAGGTATATTTCTGGCTTCTTCAGGAGCTATGATGGATGTAGCGATGGATATTGCGGTATCCGTTGCAGAAATTGTTGAAAAAAAACCAAGTATCAGTCGGAGGGAAGCGATCACATCGGGTATGAATGTTGGTAGAGCCGTGGTAGGTACGATGACAACAACCTTACTACTTGCTTATTCTGGTTCTTTTACTGCCTTGATGATGGTTTTTATTGCACAAGGTACATCCGTTATTAATATTTTAAATCTTACTTATATTGCAGCAGAAATACTACATACGATTGTTGGTAGTTTTGGCGTAGTGCTTGTGGCTCCTTTTACTGCGTTATTAGCGGGTTGGTTATTGGTTGCTAAAACATAATGTATGATAGAATAAACGACAAAAATAAGAGGATCGAGATATTTTTTTCTTAGAAATAGATATCTCGGTCCTCTTATTATTATACACGTATAATAAACATGTAGCAAAAACTAGTTTTATTGGTGAAATTTACTATTCTAGCAGGACTTTTGTTGAAAAAGTAGTATATAGACTTCAATATATAACATACTATGCCGTTTTCGGGCAACTATCAGGGATGATCGATATTTATTTTATTGGTGTGGCACATTGGCCCACGAAAGGTTTACAAATGAAGTTATTTAGCTTGAAAACTAAAATAGGACTCGCGGTATCAGGACTGATAACCGTCTTAATTGTATTAATGGCTTTATATGCATTATTTTATTTTCGAACCGTTTATCGAGAGGCTATGATTAAGCAAGAAGTCCTACTTGTAGATAGTATGGCAAGGCAAATTGAGGACAAGCTAGATAGTGTGCAAAGTGCTTTGCTGGCATCTAGCAATGGCGTAACATCTGAAATGATAAGTGATCCTGAAAAAGCCCAAACTTTTCTAAATTCAAAAACTGGACTCATGACCATGTTTGATAATCATATTTTTCTCTTTGCTGTGTCAGGGGAAATTATTGCAGAGGCTCCGTATCAGCCAGGACGTCGTGGTATGAATTTTTCTCATCGAGAGTATATCCAAAGAACAATACAAACGAGAGCACCAGTGGTTGGTACCCCTTATATTTCATCTCAGATTCACAGTGATCCAGCCGTTATGTTAACAGTTCCAGTTTATAATGGAAACGGCGAGATGATTGCCATTATGGCTGGTGGATTGGATTTGATGAAAGATAATTTTTTAGGTGGATTACCCTATGTCAAGATCGGTAATGGTGGATATTTTTACATGTTTAATAGCAATCGAGTGATGATTATTCATCCAGAGTCTAGCCGTATATTAAAGCAGGATATTCCAATCGGGGCTAATGCACTTTATGACCAGTCGATAGCTGGGTATGATGTTGCAGGGGAGAATGTGAATTCCGCGGGAAGACGCATCATGTCTACTTTTAAACACTTAAAAAATTCGGATTGGATATTAGCAGCGAATCATCCTCTTGATGAAATATATGCTCCTTTTAGAAAAGCAGAAAGATTTGCGATGTTTAGCATTCCATTATGGATCATAGTGCTGATTGTTATCATCTGGTTTCTAGTTAGAAAGATGACAATGCCGTTAGTGCTTCTAACTAAGCATATGGAAGAGAGCTCATTGAAACAAGGGCAAGAACGGTTTAGTACCATTTTTCCTAATGATGAGATTGGTGCTTTATCAAGGGCTTTTAACCAAATGTTATGTGAAATAGATACGAAGACCGAATCAGTAGAAAAAAGTGAAGAACTGTACCGAACAATGACAGAGTTTGGTTCTGATATGGTTTTTTGGCTCAGTCCTGAGAATACTGTTTTATATATTTCTCCTAATTGCGAGCGAATTACAGGATTTTGTGATAGAGAATTCTACAGGCGACCTCAGTTGATCGAGGATATTGTATATGAGGAAGATCGATTAAAATGGTTAGCGTATATTAGGAGGACTGAAAGGCTAGACGTAGAAACGTTAGAATTTCGAATTATTACTCATGCAGGTAATGTTTGTTGGATTATTTGTATTTCTCGGCTGATGTTTAAAGAAAACAATGAATTTTATGGGCTAAGGGGGAGTTACCTCGATATAACAGACCGTAAAATAGCAGAAGAAAAATTGCAACAAGCAAATGAAAGTTTAGAGTTTAATGTAGAGGAACGGACGCGAGAACTTTCTTCGATGAATCAAGAATTGATTGCTATGAATGAGGAAATGCAAATGGAAATTACGGAACGCCAGCGAATGGAAAGGGAATTAACTCAGGCAATTGAACATCTAAAACTGATTCAGGCCCATCTGATCCAATCGGAAAAAATGGCAGCACTCGGTAATCTTGTTGCTGGTGTAGCTCATGAAATTAATACACCAGTAGGTGTGAGTATAACGGCATCTTCTCATTTGGAGCAAGTTACAAGGGAATTTTTAGACTTATGCAAACATGGTGCGCCTCTTCGCCAAGATCTAATTGATTATCTTGAGATCATCCAACAATCGTCTGTTGTGATTATGAAAAATTTGGAACGGGCAGGTAAGATGGTTCAGAGTTTTAAGCAAGTATCGGTAGATCAGTCCAATGAAGTGCAGCGAGTTTTTAGTATTAAACAGTATCTAGAGGAAATTCTGCTGAGCATGAATCCAACATTGAAAAAAAACAAGCACTCTATTACCATAGAATGCGATGGCGAACTGACGATCAAAGGATTTCCAGGGGCTTTAGCACAGGTCATTACGAATTTGGTGATGAATTCATTGATTCATGGTTATGGTCCTGACGTTAGAGGAAATATACGTATTGCAGTTCATAAAGAGGACCAGAAAGTCGCGATCATTTATTCAGATGATGGCAAGGGAATGGGACCTAAAGTTGTAGCTCGAATATTTGATCCTTTTTTTACTACCAAACGTGGAATGGGTGGCACTGGTTTAGGGCTACATATTGTATATAATATTATTACTCAGAAACTCAAGGGTGAAATTACATGTGAGAGTGTACCTGGTCAGGGTACTACTTTCCGAATCTTTCTACCATTAAAACATAATATTGAAACAGCATAGACTATCAATTATATGCACAAACTGATATAATGACGCATGGTTGATAAGAATGAAAGAGGTGTTTATAATGGCTACAAATTTTATAACGCTAGGAATTAGGCGTGAAATAAATGATATTTTGCGGGAAAGTGGGATTGTAGAACCAACTGCGATACAGATACAAGCGATACCAGTGATCTTGGCGGGTAAGGATGTAATTGGTCAGGCGCAAACTGGTACAGGGAAAACATTAGCATTTGTACTTCCTATTTTAGAGAAAATTGATAAAACAAAACCGATAGTACAGGCATTGATTATTACGCCAACGCGAGAACTTGCATTACAGATTACCAATGAAGTCACAAAGCTGACGAGTAAGCTGGGTATTAATGTTTTATCAGTATATGGTGGACAGGATGTGGAGAGGCAGATCAAAAAGTTAAAGGGTGGTACACAAATTGTTATTGGTACGCCTGGACGTTTAATGGATCATTTGCGGCGCAAAACAATTTATCTGTCAGCAGTATCGTTCTTAGTATTAGATGAAGCCGATCAAATGTTACATATGGGATTTTTGGATGATGTGGAAGAATTAGTTCGCCAAACTTCATCGAAGCGCCAGACCATGTTATTTTCTGCGACGATGCCATCGAAGATTCGTGGATTAGCTGCACGTTATATGCGTAAGCCTGCTGATATTCGTGTACAGTCACAGAATATAACGTTAGATGAAATTAAGCAGGTTATGGTGTCGATTCCTGAGCCGGAGAAGATGGATCGATTATGTAGTTTGATTGATGAATATCGTCCTTATTTAGCGATTATATTTTGTCATACCAAAAAAAGAGCGACTGAAGTAACGATGAAGCTGGTTCAGCGTGGCTATGATGCGGATGAACTTCATGGTGATTTATCGCAACCTAAACGCGAACAAGTTTTGAAACGTTTTCGTGATGCTAAAATTCAAATCTTAGTTGCTACCGATATTGCAGCGCGGGGCCTCGATGTAGAAGGCGTTACTCATGTTTTTAATTATGATATTCCTCGCGATGTAGATAGCTATATTCACAGAATTGGACGTACAGGGCGTGCTGGAGAAAAAGGCATGGCAATTACGCTCATTGATCCTCATGAGCAACCCTATGTGCGGATGATTGAACAAGGCATCAGCACATCGATTGAACGGTATAAAATCTATGATCCTGCTGCTAGTACAAAAGAGAAAAGAAAACCTTTTCAAGTAGAGGGTAGACCACCCTTCAAACAAGGGGCAGAGGGGGATTCTATTTTTACAAAGGCAGTGAAAAAAAAGGTCAATCGTCATGGGGGTACGAATCAACGAAGCTATCACAAACCGAAAGTTGACAATGAAAATCAGAATACGGAAAAGGAATTACCCAAACGTAAATTTGGTAAAAAACGAAAACCTACTTCTCGGAAATAGTAAAGCATATATAGTAAAAAAGCTCATGCATTTTTTGCATGAGCTTTTTTTGTGAATTTTTATAAAAACGATTTTTTTATAAAAATTTCTTTGTTTTTACTTAGATCGATGAAGTCACCGTCAGTTGTTCGTACGACAAGAGACATATAAGAAGGGTGTGTATAAATCACTTCTGCTGTTCGACCATCACTGAGTTCTACATTCACATTAAAAATGAAATCATTTAAATAACGATCGAATATATCAATAATTTCTGTATGAATTTTGTTAGCTCCGTTATACATCAATTTGCTACGGATATCAAAAAAATTAGGAATTTGATCATTTTCGTGTGCCAATGTATCAAACATATCAGCAAATGCAACAATCTGTGCATAATTATTAATTTTACTTTCATTTAAATGTAATGGAAAACCACTACCATCGTTATATTCGTGGTGCTGTACTAAGATCAAAGTGACTTCGCGCGGAAGACCGACAAGGCTTTTAATTAAGTCATAGCCGAGTTGTACATGACTTTGGTAGAGAGCTTGGTCTTCTGGATTCACATAACCAGATCGGTTGGAGAGTTTATCGGGTAATTGAGTTTTACCAATATCGTGAACTAATGCGCCCAATATGATCGTTTGTACGATAGGTGCTGGATAAGCTAATAATTTAGCAATTTTTCCCGCGATAATAGCAACCGAAAAACTATGATTGATTAAATTTTCATAAGGTACATTTTTAACGGTTCGCTCTAATGTATAGCCCATGACGCATGGTGTATTGGTAACGTAATTAAAAATAATATTAGACATTTTTAGTAGCGTATCTGTATTTTTGAAATTTTGTATATCGGAGAAAATTTGTGAGATGGTCTTGGTAATATCATTATATTGTTGTAATGCTTTATCGTTAATAGCAGAGAACAGTTCGATAGGCGATTTTGGCACTTCGACGACTTCTTCTTCTGATTTTTTTATCGTCTCAAATAAATGGCTATTTTTTTGTACTATATCATCAAATTGTAATGATAAATGTATTGTTTCGTCACTATCTTGTTCTTCACGCAATCGTATTTCTTTTATATCCCATAATTTTAATAATGTAATGGTTTTATGTGAAAGGGCTGTACCTGCAGCGAGCAGAACTTGCCTTTCAGAATTTATAATATTTTCGGCAATTACATCGCCCGACTTTAATTTATCTACTTTGACTTTAATCATTGTATATCCTCCTAGTACAAAAGAATCAGCAAAGTTCATTTTTAAGTTATTACTATTACGGAGTTAAAAATTTAATTTGCATCACATATCAAATCATACAATAAAAAAGAATATTTTGCGAGATAAAGATATAAAAAAAGAATTATTTTTTACAAAATCAGCTAGTTTTTACATATTTATTTATTAAATAAATAAGAATCGCGAAAGTGTCAAGAGTAAGGCAGGGGAATGTAGAAAAATGTAGAACATAAAAGGATTAGAGAGCACAAAAGGCGATCATGGAAAGGATGTTTTTTTTACGTGTTAAAGTGGGAAGAACTTTTTAGAAATATTCAGCAGGATTTTAAATTATATGTATTTGTATTAGCGGTATTTTGTTTATTTCGTATTGGATTTATTCTGGTTTTACAATCATATATCAGTGAAGCCACTGCTCTGCAAGATATTTTTATGGCATTATATTATGGTATACGAATTAGTTTAAAAAGTACAGGAATTGTGGCTCTAGTATCATTAATTTTTTGTACAGGTTTAGGATTTTTTATTAAACATGAAAAAATACGAAGTATTCGTTATGTAGCCGGATGTTTCTATATTAGTATTCTCAGCTTGTTATTTTATGCTAGAATCCCTTATTATGAACAATTTCATGCAGGATTTAATCAACTCTTATTTAATACTTTTAATGATGATGTAACGGCTATTTTTTATACATTAGTCGAACAGTATAATTTGCCTATGCGGCTTGCAATGACTGCGGTTACTGCAATATTGTTATCTAAATTATTAAAAGCATGGCTCAGTACCAAAACATATCATCTTCCATATTTTTCTAAATGGTATCAAAATATTGCATTTCGGACCTCCTTGCTCATTCTTCTTTATTATGTTGTGATTTTTATTCGGTTTGGTGGTAGTATGACCTATGCATATAATATTGATTGGGAGAATTCTGGTGTTACGAAGGATGAATTTTTAAACGAAGCCATTTTAGATGATGTACAGGCTTTGTATCGTGCTTATACATTACATGAACGCGTTATGGCATCGACAGGACTTGATATGGACCCTCAGCAAATGATGGAATATGGTACTTATGTAGCTGGTCAGCAAGTAGCATCTCATCATATAGATGATTTTTTAGCTAAACAGGCACAAGGAGCAAGTATTCGAAAGCCTCGTCATGTCTTTTTGATCATTGGAGAAAGTTATGCCAACTGGCCGTTGTTGCCACAATATAAGGATTTGAATATCGCCAATGGTGTGAAAAATATTATTGCGCAAGAGGATGCTGCTTATGTATCCGCTTTTTTACCGAATGGCATGAGTACCATTTCAGGTGTAATGGGGATTGTCACAGGTTTGGCAGAAGCAAATTTATATCTTACGTATTTACCTGAATCATATAAGGAACCTTACTCTACAGCGATTGCCCCGCAAATGAAAGCACTAGGCTATAAAACTCGGTTTTGGTATGCAGGACCTACCTCCTGGGAACGAGTCAAAGATTTTGCGTTAGCACAGGGATTTGATGAGTTTTATGGTATGGGCGATATTGAAAGTCAATCAGGAAATGTTTGGGGATGTGATGATAAATATTTATTCCAGGCTGCTGCTACTGGTATAGCCGAAGAACCACCTAGTTTTAATATTATCTTAAATATTTCTAATCATTCTCCTTATACCGTAGATTTACAGGCAGAAGGCTTTGATGAGACGAGCGTCGTTAATGCTTTGCCTGAAAAACTAAAAGGGGATAAAGAACTTATAAAAAAACTGGGGCATTTTTGGTATGCCGACAAAGTATTGAGTGAGTTTATTAACAATACCCGCAAGAAATATCCTGATAGTTTATTTATGATTACCGGGGATCATGCGGATCGGTTCAATATTGATCCGAATCCGAGTATATATGAACGGTATGGCATTCCGTTTATTGTTTATGGACAAGATATTACCAAACAAACATTGTCAGAAAAAGCGGCGGGTAGTCATATTAATATTACTCCAACGTTAGTGGAATTAATTGCCCCACAAGGATTTCGTTATCATTCTTTAGGGGATAGTTTGACGAGGGAGAATAGTTTGGGCTTTAATTATGGATTTTGGATCACTCGTGATTACGTCGGCAAACTTGGTAGTCATACATTAGAAGTGATACCTAATAATAATGTTACAGTGATTCCAAATGAAGATACCGTGCAGCAGGATGTGGATGCGAGAAGGGCAATATCTTGGTGGCGAGTAAAGTATGGAAAAGATATTCAGTGAGGAGTAGTATTATGAATGGAACAGAACGCAAAAATATTATAATCGGCAGTAAGGTGAAAATAGTACAAAAACAGCACCAGCGTACAGGTCAATTAACGGAAGGGGTAGTAAAAGATATTCTTACGAGTAGTGCTGTTCATCATCGTGGCATTAAAGTCCGCTTAGTCGGTGGAATCATTGGTAGAGTTCAAGAAGTCCTAATTTGCTAAGTAGAAAATGGCCTTTCAGGACTTGATGACAAGTCACTAAAGGCTATTTTCTTTTGTGCGTTATTTTGTATAATGTATAATGCTTTATATCAGAGTGGGGAGGTTAGAGGCGTGAAAGAAAATCAACCAGATGATACATCACATGTGAAAATATTCTCAAGTAATAAACAGGAAGATTGCGTAGAAACTGGCGGTATCAATACTTTACATATGACTACATTAGTGCAGAATTATTTCACTGTCGCTATAGGAGTTTCTGATGGTGGTTTAGATGATCTTGTTGAATTCTTTGAAAATATTTCAGCTGAGATAGGCATGGCTTTTGTTGTAATTAGTAATTTGGGCAGTGGCTCTGAGACTAGCTTGCTACCATTATTGCAAAATGCGACTACGATGTCAGTGCAAGAGATTACCAGTCCAGTAGTAACTCAGCCCAATCAGGTGTATATCATGGCGCCTGGAACGGTGCTGACTTTAGTCAATGGAATGTTAACACCCGTTTCTTTGGATCAATCTTATGCGATGCGTTTTCCTGTAGATATTTTCTTCCAATCTTTGGCGAATGAACAAAAGCATAACATTATCGGTATTATTTTATCTGGTAAAATCAGTGATGGTATTAAAGGGGTGCAGGCGATCAAAGAAGCGCAAGGCGTGACTTTTGTCCAATCGATTGATTCTGCTCGATATGATGCGATGCCACGTAGCGTCATTGCAGCAGGCAATGTTGATTATATATTGAAAATTTCTGATATGATACAGGAGTTATCTTCTTACTCTAGCAATTATCTGATTAGTGGGCGAGCCATTCAAAATCATAAAATTTTTTCTAGCTCTCCAGAAGAATTAGCGAAAATCTATTTCATACTAAAAAGAGATGGGGGAGTGAAGTTAGAAGGGTATAAAGAGCCAACGATATATCGGCGGATTTTAAGGCGAATGCGAATGCACAATATGGAGAAGCTTTTGCATTATCGAGAGTTGTTAGAAACTGATCCCCAAGAATTAGAAGCACTACAGAGAGACGTATTGATTGGTTATACAAAATTTTTTCGTGATACATTATTCTATGATGCATTACTAGAGAAAGTTTTTCCTGCTATTGTTCTTAAGCATTCTCAAAAAGAGCCAGTAAGGATTTGGATTGCTGGTTGTTCTACTGGTGAAGAAGTATATTCAGTAGTTATGAGTTTTATGGAGTATTTAAAAGAACAAGATTTAGATATAGGAATTCAGGTATTTGCAACAGATGTGAGTACACCATCTATCGAAAAGGCTAGAATCGGTGTATATTCTGATAATATTTGCGCGGATGTATCAGCAGAGCGATTGAAAAAATTTTTTACAAAGGTGAGTACTGGATATAAAATTAATAGATCGATCAGAGAAAAATGCCTGTTTGCTAGGCAGAATATTTTAGAGGACCCTTACTTTTCTCGGATTGACTTAGTGATATGCAGAAATGTGCTTATTTATTTTGATCTTCATGCACAAAAGAAAGCGTTATCTAGATTTTATCAAGCATTATCGATAGAAGGGTTTATAGCACTCGGTATATCGGAAAGTATTGGTGCGTTATCTGATTTATTTTTTTTAGTCGATAAAAAAGCTAAAATATATACAAAGAAATCTGTGGATAATGCGGTTTCATTAAATTTAGCATTTTTGCAATCCACTCATTTGGAAACAGATATCCATGAAATCAGCTTATTAGATGACTTAGAAAAAAAACATTTGGTGATTGAGCATAAGGCTGATTATGCTATACTGGATCGTTATGGACCAGTAGGGATATTGGTCAATAATGAGCTGGAAGTATTACAATTTCGTGGACACACAGGAAAATATCTAGAGCATATGCCAGGAAAAGCCAGTTTAAGTATGATGAAAATGCTTCGGGCAGATTTAGTTTTCCCTGTTAGTCTAGCAATTAATCAGGCAAAAGCGATGGATATATCAGTACAAAAAGAAAATATACAAGTCAATTATGATGAGGAACTCCGATTGGTGAATATTGATGTGATTCCGATTCATGACTCGTTAGTCCACCAGCGGTATTTTGTGGTACTGTTTTCAGAAAATGCCGCTGCGACTGAAAATGAAAACGTTAAACATTTTATGCCTGAATCCGTTCAGTTACAAAAACAAGAGCTAGCTGTGGCTCAGGAATATGTAAGATCGATGGTAGAAGAATGTGAGGGTGCAAATCGCAGACTACGTACAGCGTATGAAGGCATTCAATCTAGTAATGAAGAATTGCAGACGACTAATGAAGAATTAGAGACAATCAAAGAAGAAGTGCAGTCAACAAATGAAGAATTATTAACGATTAACGAAGAATTGCAGATCCGAAATGATCAATTAGCAAGAGTTACGGATGATATGCAAAATTTATTTCATAGTATTAACATGACGGTAATTATGCTAAATAAGGATCTTTGTATTCGGCGTTTTAATGCAGGTACAGAAAAAATATTTCGCTTAATTCCTACGGATATTGGAAGACCTCTCACTGATATTAAGGCACAAATGGATCTTGGTAATTTTGAGGAAGATATGCATCAAGTAATGGACAGTCAGATCGCAATTGGAAAAGAAATAATGGACCATAATGGATGCCGATATTCTTTCCAGATTCGCCCATATAGAACTGCTGAGAATCATATTGATGGTATTGTTGTATTGTTTTTTGATATTAGTGAAATTAATACATTAAAAATAAATAAAAATCATGCTGCAATAACAGATGAATCCTCATTTTAAAAAGAACATCTCATCAGGAAGGAGGTAGGTTACGAGTATGGATGGTACTACGAAGAAACAGACAATAGGATTGCACGAATATCGGGATGAAGACACAGAAGAACAAGCAGTCTTGGTAAGCAAAATAGAAGATTTAGAGATGCAGTGTCAGGCACTTCGGGACTATAATGTTGAACTAGAAGAATCAAGAGAACGTTATGTATCTATTTTCGATTATTCACCGGTTGGACATATCATACTTGATACAAATGGAATTGTTGCGGATGTCAATTTGACTACTGCTATGATGATGGAAATGGAAAAAGAAAATATGATGGGGTTGCCATTTAATATGTTTGTTGCTCCCTACCATACCACCATGTTTTTTGATCATATACGGCGGTGCAAAATAACAAAAACTAGAGTATGTACAGAACTGGATATAAAAACTCACTCTCGCAATCCATATTGTGTTCAAATCATCAGTGTTCCGTTTCTGTTATTGGACCATCAGACGATTCGTTATAACACTACTATTATTGATATTAGTAATCAAAAGCGTTTGGAACAAGAAATAAGGCGATTAGATTGTTTGAATTTGATTGGAGAAATGGCAGCGGGCATTGCTCATGAGATACGTAATCCTATGACAACCGTTCATGGTTATCTGCAACTATTTCTTCGGAAAAGTTCTAATCCCGAAGAAATAGAAGATTTTAAATTAATGCTAGATGAACTAGAACGAGCCAATGCCATTATTACAGAATTTTTATCATTGGCAAAAAATAAGAAAAATAAGTTAGTCCGAAAAAATATAAATGTGATAGTAGAGTCTATATATCCACTCATGCAGGCAGAGGCTTTGCTTGCTGGAAATGAAATATTCATGGATCTATTTCCTAAGTTGCCGGAGGTACTGGTTGATGGGAAGGAAATACGACAAGTGTTATTAAACTTGGTTAATAATGGATTACAAGCCATGAAACATGGGAAAATTACCATCCGTACATTTATGGAAGAGGGAGATATCGTTTTGTCTGTAGCAGATCAAGGGCACGGTATACCTGATGAAATCAAACGTCAAATTGGTACGCCTTTTTTTACGACAAAAGAGAATGGAACGGGTCTAGGACTAGCCATATGCTATAGCATTGTGCAACGGCATAAAGCCAAACTGGATTATACAACGGGTGAGTATGGCACTACTTTTTATATTCGTTTTCCGCGACAAACAATAGTCAAATAGAATATTCTATAAGGGGTATACTATCGATATACTAATAAATTTGTGAGTTTACACATAAAAGGAGAGTGGAACCTAGTGGTTTCTATCACATACGATAGGAATGCAGTAGGGATACAAGATGAATGAAATGATGTTCAAAAAATATGCAGATTTAATTGTAAAAATAGGAGTAAATCTGCAAGAAAAACAAACACTGGTTATTTTTTCACCAATTGAGTGCGCCTTTTTTGCAAGGATCATTGCTAAAATTGCTTATGAAGCAGGTGCGCGAGATGTAGTGATTCAATGGAAAGATGAATTGTTATCTAAGATTCGATTTTTACATGCTCCAGAAGAGGTATTTGAAGAATTTCCAGAGTGGCAAAAAGAATTTTATCTATCCTATGTAAAGCAAGGAGCGGCCTTTATCAGTATTGCTGCCTCTGATCCAGAGCTGTTAAAAGATGTAAATCCTGAGCGAGTGGCGAAGGTACAAAAGACTAGTAGTATAGCATTACGCGAATATCGCGAAAGACTAATGAGTAACCGCAATACCTGGTGTGTTGTTTCTATACCGACTCAGTCATGGGCGGAGAAAGTATTTCCTCAGCTTGCAAGTGATAAGGCTGTTGAAAAACTTTGGGAATCTATTTTTCAGACGGTTCGAGTCGATACAAAAGACCCTGTTAATGCCTGGAATGAGCATAAAGCGAATTTGAAAGCCAATGCAGAATTTTTAAATTCCAATCAGTTTAAATTTCTCCGTTATCAAAATTCACTTGGTACAAAATTAGAAATTGAACTTCCGAGCGGTCATATTTGGCTTGGTGGATCAGAATATACTCCTGAAGGATTGGAGTTTATTGCAAATATGCCAACGGAAGAGATATTTACGTTACCTAAAAAAACAGGAACGAACGGCACCGTAGTAAGTTCGATGCCTCTTAATTATAATGGTAACTTGATTGAGGACTTTTCGCTGACTTTCAAAGAGGGAAAGATTGTTGATTTTACAGCACAGAAGGGTTATGAGGTTCTAAAAAAACTGATTGAAACAGATGAAGGCTCTTGCTATCTTGGGGAAGTAGCTTTAGTTCCTTATGATTCGCCTATTTCAAATGCTAACATACTATACTACAATACTCTTTTTGATGAAAATGCATCTTGTCATTTGGCAATCGGGAAGGCATATCCGATCTGTATTAAGAATGGAGAAAATATGAGTAAGGAGCAATTAGAAAAAGCAGAGGTAAATGACTCTCTTACTCATGTAGACTTTATGATTGGTACACAGGATCTTGAAATCATCGGTATTACGGTAGAGGGAAAAGAAATACCTGTATTTAAAAATGGAAATTTTGCATTTTAAAATATTAGTATAGATAACGATAGCCACCACGGGATTTTGGGATATAGTTACATAAAAATTTCCAGATGCTCTCTGCCATGCCGAAGCGCATTTTGATGTATGTTAATAGTGCTTGACGTTCTGAGTCATCTGGTAACCAGTCACTAGGGATGTCTGTGACTATTTGTTCGATATTCTCATTACTGCATTCTGCCAGCTTTTCTAAATACGGAAAAAAATCTTCTGGTGATAGATAATCGCGGAGTAGCAGACCAAATGAATAATAGCAATATGATTTTATTTGTGGCATTAGATTGGTAAGAGAATCAATTGTCCATCGACCAGAACGAAATAAGTGAGAATGATCAATGGCATATATTCGGTATCCATTATCTTCTTGGCGGATGAAAATGTTTTTTTTATTATTGGCACGATCTGCGTTATGAAACATATGGTCAAATAGTATGACGCCAGCCATGTCAGTGATATTTATTACATTTGCGACATTATGTTTTCCTATATATTCGGTATGCTCTAGATATTGAGAGGCGAATTGACGTCCTAAGACCATATGTGGCACTGTAGCGCATCTGCTGTTTTCTAGCGATTGTTCATTAACCATGATGATGTCACTTGTAGGAAAGCATAAACCAATGCAGTGCCCAATTTTAGCAGCGATCAATTCATTGACTAAGACTTTAGGACCTAGTTTATTATTCTGTAATTTAACAACATAAATTTTTTCATCATTCGCACGAAAAAAATGTGGTGCAGTTACTCCGATTCCTACATTTCCAAGATATTCTACAGCTGTGAGCATAGTAAGAGTCTCCTTATTGTTATACTACATATAAGAAAAAACTTGGCTTCTACCAAGTCCTCAGACGCAGGTAGAAGCCTTAGTTGTTCTTACTTGGGATCAAGAACGTATTATGTTTTCTGATTCCGTAAAAAGACCCGGTACAACACCGGGCCTTTTTATGCTTGTATGGATATTTTCTTATCGATTTAGTAACTAGCTAGCAACAGTTAATTGCAGAAACGGAAGTTAAGGCTTCCAGATTGACTACTACGGATCGGATGTCATCATCTGAAATCGAAGAACTGGTCGCAGGTCCGAGGATATCCTCTACTGCTAGAATAGCTAGTTCATCATTGATATCGCCAAGAGTCCCGGCAAATAAGAAACCACCGAGGGTTGTGATAGCGACATTGTCACCAATCATGCGACACAATAAGCGGATCAATTGATGGCTTTCTTGCCGCTCATCGATTTCAGTAGGTTGGTCTCTTTCTGTTGCTGTTATAGCAGGATTAGCTAGTTTTAGTGAATTGATCGGGTCATTGACGATTCCTGTACCTTTAGCGACTATCGTCCATAGATCGATGCGAAGAAAGTTGACACGCTGTAGTTCTCCACCAGGAGTTAGAATTTCTACAGCGTTTGTTTTTGCGTTGATAGCTGGAGAAAGCAGTGCAATGCGACAATCATCGATTCCTTGGAGATTGCCAAAGTAAATAAAGCCATCTACGCCAAATAAGAGTACATCCGTATTTAATTCATGCTGTAGTTCTCGAATTAGTGCGTTATTGCGAATTTCTGAAAAAAATCCCATGTATTTCGTACCTCCTACCCGTATAATAAGTTTTCAAACTTACTATACTGTATGAGAGAAAAGGCAATAATGTTCCTATTTTAGTATAAGAAAAGACTTGGCTTAGACCAAGTCCTCAGACGCAGGCAGAAGCCTTAGTCATTCTTTGATAATAAAAAACTCACGCTATAGGCGTGAGCTTCTTATGAAGGAACATATGGATTAGCTTTCAATGATTTCAGAAAAATAGATTGCAGTCACAATATCATTAGGCGTGATACTACGATTATACATTTTTTCAAAAAAAGCAATTAATTCATCGACTGACTTGATGTCAGGATTCTGATGATCTAAGTCACCAGTATTTAGTTGAGAAAATTTCTTTACGGAAACTTTATCTAGTATTGCAGGATAAAGTTTCTTTTTAGCAGCAAATCTTTCTCCATAGGTAATCCAAACAATTGAACCTTTAGGATACGAATCACTGATATCTCCTAAACGGATAGTACAGTTTTTGGTGCGTGAGAGCAATAATGGTTCATGATACGGTGACTCAAAATTTAATGCAAACATAATGATCCTCCTTAAGATGTTTTTTTTGAAAAATTATATCATATTTACAAAGATAAACATAATATAACTTTTCGCGTTTTATTAAATAAATCCTGCAATCATGCTAGAATAATAATAGTTTCTATTATAAGAAAAATAAAAAAGTAAATGGAGTTGACATGACAAACTAGATTAGTCTATACTTAAAAAATAATGAAATTAATAGATATAAGATAGAGGTGCGGTATATTAAAAGTATGTATCTAGAGTAGCTAGCGATGAAAGATACAAAAAGGAATAACCGCCGAAGTAGAGGGGTGTAGCAAGTGCCCTTTTATTGGTTTTGTATTGAACAAATACAAAATTGTCATTCAAAATTTGAATGGAGTGCTATCTGCATAGCCGATTATAAGCTAGATGATACCTTATAGCGGTTTGTAGGATAGTTTTCTACAAACCGCTATTTTTATACATTATAGTGATCTGCTAGAAATAGACGTTGCAATGAAAAACAAATTCAGGAGGTACATTTTATGGCTGACAAAACGTTACCATTTACTAAAGCTGAGCTTGAGACAATGATTCAAAAATATCCTACTCCTTTTCATATTTATGATGAACAGGCTATTCGGGAAAATGTTCGTAATTTATTAAAAGCTTTTTCCTGGGCACCGGGGTTTAAAGAATATTTTGCTGTAAAGGCTACACCCAACCCTCATATTCTAAAAATCTTAAAAGAAGAGGGTGTTGGTGCTGACTGCAGTTCATTAGCAGAACTGATGTTATCCGAACAGGTTGGAATTGTAGGAGAAAATATAATATTCTCATCAAATGATACTCCTGTGGAGGATTATAAACTAGCCAAGAAGCTTGGTGCTATCATTAATCTAGACGATATTACCCATATTGATTATCTAGAAAAACATGTAGGGATACCAGAAATTATTTCTTTTCGTTACAATCCAGGACCGCTAATGAAGAATGGGAATGATATTATCGGTGTTCCTGAGGACGCAAAATATGGTTTAACAAGAGCGCAGATTATAGAAGCTTATAAAATAATGCAAGATAAAGGCGTAAAACGCTTTGGTTTGCATACCATGGTGATTTCCAATGAACTAAGTCCAGAAAGCTTTATTGGTACAGCTATGATGATGTTTGATTTGGTTATTGAGATTTATCAAACATTAGGAATTCGGATGGAAATGATTGATTTGGGAGGGGGCATTGGTATACCATATCGCCCTGAAGAGCAAGCTGTTGATCTGAATTTTGTGGGCCAAGGTATCCAAAAGGCATATGAAGAAAAGATTGTAGCCAATGGTTTACATCCACTAAAGATCACGATGGAATGTGGTAGAATGGTAACAGGACCTTATGGCTATTTGGTATCAACTGTACTACATAAAAAGGAAATCTATAAAAATTATGTAGGACTAGATGCATGTATGGTAAATCTAATGCGCCCTGCGTTATATGGATCTTATCATCATATTACGGTTATGGGCAAAGAAACGTTACCACTAGATCATGTCTATGATGTGACAGGCTCTTTGTGTGAGAATAATGATAAATTTGCGATTGATCGTAGTTTACCGCAGATTGATATTGGTGATCGGATTGTATTACATGATACAGGAGCTCATGGTCATGCAATGGGTTTTAATTATAATGGTAAGTTGCGTTCAGCAGAATTATTATTAAAAGAAGATGGTAGTGTTTCGATGATTCGCCGAGCAGAAACCGTTGCGGATTATTTTGCTACCTTAGATTTTGAAAATAGTGAACTAACACTTGCGGCAGCAACTAAGAAATAAATATGGTATATGCTACAAGAGACCTAATCCTTACACTGAAGGATTAGGTCTCTTTTGTTACTATAGTAAAAATGGATATCTCAGGATTTTCAGTGAGATTGATATTCTTGGGCGGTAAGTAAGGTGTTCCATCAGGATGGGTGATAAGACGAACGACAGGCCTTTGTGGATCATTAGCGGTAAGGGAAACTACGATTGCTTGCTCTCCTGTATTCAGCACTACTTTTGTTCCTGGAATAAAAAGAGATAAATGTGATAAAAAAGTTTGGCCAAATTCTTCGTCGAAATCAGTACCTAAACCAGAGTGAATCGTTTTATAAACAGCTAACGGGTTCATGGCTTTTCGATAAGGACGATGTACACTGATGGCCTCGTATACATCGGTAATGGCCAGTAAACGAGCATAATTTAGGATTTCATCTCCTTTTAGTCCGCGGGGATAGCCTGAACCATCTATCCGTTCATGATGTTGCCAAGCCATATGGGCAACAAGGCTAGAAATTTCCAGTCTTTTCTTTGTTAAGATTGTGAATCCGTCACCAGGATGTTGCTTAATGATGGAAAATTCCTCGTCTGTCAATTTAGCTGGTTTATTCAATAATGCGTGTTCCACTTCGGTTTTCCCTATATCGTGAAGTAAGGCACCACAAGCAATAATTTTGATTTGCGGGATGGTGAATCCGCAATAACGGGCAAGCAAAGCAGTATAAATTGAGCAGTTTAAGGAGTGGGAAAAGGTGAAATCATCATGCGTTGAAATCCCTGTTAAATGAATCGTCAGATCGGCCTGTGTTACTAATTCTTCGACAATATCTGAGGCAACACTAAATACTGCAGAGGAAGAAAAGGTCTGACCTTGAGTCACCTGCTCCATAGTAGTTGATAAAACAGATAAAGCCCGTTGTTGTGTTTCGATGGAAAGATATTCAGGGAAAATGATATCCGTATAGTTTGCATCTTCAATGAAGAGGGTGGTTATACCTAAAGTAAATAATTTACGAATATATTCAGAAGTCAAGGAAACACCGGAAACTAGCAGAAAATGGCCTTTACTATTTAAGATGCTTCTTGCTAGAATCATACCGGGTCTTACTTCTGCTAAGTCAATCTGTCTCAAGATAAAAACTCCTTTATAGTAGTGGGGGCAATCTATAATAATAGCTAATTATATCATTTATTGGCAAAGATACCTATATGTTTTTTATTTTATAGTTGAAGCGTTCGTAATATTGCTATGTAATTCATATAATATTATTATACTAGCATTAAATTAAAATAATCAGTTGTTCTTACTTGGAATCAAGAAAGTGTTATGCTTTCTGATTGCATAAAAAAAGACCGATGACATGAATGTCATCAGTCAGTGTAGGTGAATTTTAAAAAATGTCTTTCGTATTCATTGTTGAACTTTTAGCAGTTGATGTTTGAATGGTTGCGAATGGATTGGATTCCATTTCATTATATGCCGCCATACCATGTTCAGCGAGGTCTAAGCCTTCCATCTCTTCTTCGACTGTTACTCGAATACCAACTGTTTTCTTTAAGATAGAAAATAACGCATATGTGCTACAAAATCCCCAAAGTGAGATAGCAACAACGCCTAAGAGTTGTATACCTAACAGCCCAAAACCACCACCATACAGTAATCCACCTTTTTCGGCAAAAATACCAACGGCAATTGTTCCAAATGTGCCACAGACACCATGTACGGCAATGGCTCCGACGGGATCATCTGCTTTTAACATATCAAATAATGGTACAGTAATAACAATGAGTATACCAGCAATTACACCAATAATTAAGGAACTGATTGGTTCTACGTAAGCACAACTGGCAGTAATCGCTACTAGTCCACCTAGTGATCCATTGATTCCCATACTAGGATCGGCTTTTCCATAACGAAAAAGAGTAAATAACGTTGCTGCTGTGCCGCCAGCAGCAGCAGCAAGATTGGTATTAACAGCAATGCGAGCAATATTTAAATCAAGTCCAGATAACGTACTACCAGGGTTAAAGCCAAACCATCCGAACCAAAGAATGAAAGCACCTAGTGCTGCTAACGGTAAGTTATGACCAGGCATAACATTCATAGAACCATTTTTATTAAATTTGCCTGTCCGGGGTCCAAGTACCAATACTGCTGCTAAAGATGCCCAACCTCCTAAGGAATGTACGACAGCAGAACCAGCAAAATCTAGCATACCCATTTTATTGAGCCAGCCAGCAGTACTCCACACCCAATGCCCAGCGAGAGGATAGATAACTACGGTTGCGACTAATGAAAAAATAAGATAAGGAGAGAATTTCATACGTTCTGCTACTGCTCCAGAAACAATGGTTGCCATTGCAATCGCAAAGGCAGCTTGGAATAACCAAAAAGCATAGATAGGTATTTTAAGTCCTAAATAACTAAAATCACCTTGCAAGAAGAATCCAGACACTCCAAATAATCCAAATTTGTCCACGCCATACATGATGGCAAAACCGACAAGAAAATAACCGATAATACCAACGGTACAATCCATTAATACTTTCATCATAATGTTTAAAGAATTACGGCTGTGAATTAATCCAGCCTCCAAAGCTGCGAATCCAGCTTCCATAAAAAATACTAATGCGGCACAAAGTAGTACCCATACAGTATCGATCCCTATCGCTAAAGAATTGGTTGTAATTTCCATCGATGATACCTCCAAATTATAATACATAATCATATCCGATTTATATTGTTACTGAAAAAATTCGCGCAAAAAAAAAGCCAAGCTTAATAAATTATCCCCTAAGAGAGATAATTTAATAAGCTTGGCGCCATTGCCAAATCCTTAAACATGATAACATATTTCTTTTAAAAAAAGAATACTTTTTTTAAAAGAAATATATGTATACAAAAAGTATTTTATATACATAGCAAATGGTATTTAAGCTTCTTTAGGATCCATAATTGCAAGAGGACCTTCTTCGCCAGTACGAATTCGGATTGCATTTTCAATAGGATAAACAAAAATTTTCCCATCACCGACATTGCCTGTTCGTAATACTTTTTTAGCGGTCTCTAGAACTTTTTCCACAGGTACCTCACAAACTACAGTTTCCACTTTGATTTTGGGCAACAAATTGATGGTATACTCTTTTCCACGATATATTTCTGTGTGACCTTTGGTTAAGCCACAACCATAAACTTGAATAACGGTCATGCCAGTAACGCCGATCTCATTTAATGCTTCTTTCAAGTCGTCTAATTTATTAGGTCTAGTAATGATTTCGATTTTAGTTATTTTTTGCATGGTTGTATCTCTCCTCATACATTTAGATTTAGTATGATACTTATCCTGAAATAAGAACAATATAATTTTAAACCAAGTAGAGTTTTCTGACAATATCTTAAGAGGGCATTTAAAAAATATATATTGTTTTAAGACTGTTATGGGCTAACTATATTGCGTTGATTATGACATTGTTGCTGAGGCTGAAGCCATGGAGCATTATCTAGTGGAAAAAAATTGGAGGAATTTCCCTATCTTATGTCGAAGATTATCAAATTATAAATTGGCGTTCAAAAAACGAATTTTAGAATTGGAGAACAATATGAAACGATTATCTCTATTAAAGCCGATTTATCTGGTACTATTTCCGATTATCACTTCACTGTTCATACTAATAGTAGCCCTAGGTTACCATATCCTTGCTGAGTACCAAGCCGATATAATTGTGGAGCGTCAATTGCTTAATATTGCTGCTGAAATCAGATATTACGATGAAGTTTTGACAATGTCAGCCAATATGGGAGCATTAACAGGCGATAGCATATGGGAGAGACGCTACATGGATGTGGTCGGCAAGCTTGATCTTGCGATGACTAATGCGGTTGGATTAAACTTGGAGTCGAAGGCTTATATCGATGAGGTGAGTGTAGCCAATCAGCACCTGATCGCTCTAGAGTCTAAAGCCTTTGATCTGGTTAGAGCGGGCCGAAAGGCCGAAGCAATCGATATGATGTTCAGTGATGAGTACAAGCAATATAAGTTGATTTATTCAGATGGAATATCTTCTTTTATTACATCATTGCAAGAAGCGCAAAAAGTCCATGAAAGACAAAGAAATGATAAGTTAGTCATTTCCACGGTTATGATCTTTTTTCTATTTTTATCTATCATCTTCATTCTTTTATATACCTTTCGGTTGCTTGCCAAGCATCTCGATATTGAAAATCTTCTCATTCAGGTATCTAGGCGTCTGTTGTCACAAGGTAGTGAAAGAGTTGATGAAGATATTCAGTGGTTCTTGGCTATGGTAGCAGATAAAGCAAAAGCCGATTATGCATGCTTAGTCCATCGATCTGGCGTAGAACTACTGAATGTTTGGTATTACTCTGATACAACTTCCTCGGCAAATGATATGACAATGAGGCTCAGTGATATTTCTATGTCAATGAAGTCTGATAGCAACGGTATAGTCGATTGGACGGATATAAGCCGACAATCAGGGGATGAAAGGCTACAAAAACAGATGCTTAAGGAAATGGGTATTGAATCCTACATTTGCGTTACAGCAGTCTTGAATCATGCTGATGAGCTTCAGATTAGTCTTGCTTCTACGAGGCGTAGGTTGGCATTTAATCGAGCAGATTATCCTATTTTGATAAGCCTCCTTGAAATTATCAGCCAGGCAATCAAGCAACAAGCACACAAAGATCGTTTGTTTGAGCTAGCTACGAAGGATTCTTTGACTGGATTGATCAATAGGAATTCTTTTTTAGAAAAGCTCAAACAGGTGATGGAACAGCAGAAGTGCTCAGATATTACGTCAGCTCTTTTGATGCTAGATATTGATCATTTTAAACGTATCAATGATACCTATGGGCATGCGGTTGGTGATCTTGCACTCGCTTATTTTGCGAAAAGAGTGAAATCGTGCCTACGTGAAATTGATGTAGTTGGGCGCCTAGGCGGTGAGGAGTTTGCTGTAATTTTGCCAAATACAAATGCAGAGGATGCTTTGATTGTCGCAGAGCGCATACGAAAGGCTATAGAAAGCGGAAGTGTTATTACCAGTTCTGAGACAGTTCATTTTACGGTCAGTATAGGAGGCACTATGATTGTCACAGCAGATCAGGAGAGTGGCGTTCCACTGAAACGTGCAGATAGTGCTATGTATATAGCCAAGCAAGAAGGGCGAAATCAAGTCCAATTTCTTTTTTTAGAAAGTAAATAATTTTCATGTATTATCAATAAAACCCATCAGAAATGATGGGTTTTATTGATTCGTTTTATTGAATTTTTTGGTTGCTTTCTATGAGATAGTTTTGTTTGAAGTAACGTCCGTTAATTTCGAGGGTATCGCAAATGCCATCGTCAAGAATACGAACATAGCCCTGTCCAATAAACTTTAAATCTTTTTCATTATCAGGTGCTGGTACTTCTTCCCACTTAAAGCGTCGTTCTTCTTTTGTGCCTGGGCTTTCAACAAAAATTTCTGATTCTGGATTTGGTTTTTCATCACCCTTACAAGGCGTGAAATTTTCTTTGAGCTTGCTAATAAAAACATCACAGATTTGATCAGGAATATCTAATGCGCCTTCTTCATCACCAGTTTCATCATCAATGAGAAGAAAAAGAGCATTACCAAAAACGATTTCATCTTGATCTGGTTTAGGGAAACGACGATTGGGGGTTAGTTGTAGCGGGATCGCCATATCATTGATGAAAATATGTAAGGATAGACCTTCGCCGACTTGGAATAAGCGAGAACTAATAAAATTTCCACCTAATACAGCAGCTATTTCTTCTAGTTGTTTATCAATTGTTGTTGAGAGTTTAAAAACAGCAGGATCTTTACCTACTTCCATAATGATTGCATTCAATGTTGTCATATGTTTGCTCCTCATATCTCATTTCGTTTATTTGTAAAAAGAATTGTTCCAAATGATTATAATTGTAGATAATTTTGCTTCATTCGTCAAGCGACATGTTTTGTAGAGAGGAAAAGATGTTTTTTTGCCGAAATGAGAAAGTAGGTAAAAAAATAGAAGGGGATGTTACTCATGACGATTAAAAGTATTTTAAAAGAAGTGGAAGACTTAGTTCGTGATCTTAAAAATAAAGATGCAAAGGAACGATTGGTATCATATCATGCGATTTTGGCATTACTAGGTCGTATTGAAGAGAGTGTGAAAGGTGAAAGTTATCCTAATTATCTAATATACAAAGACGATTTAGTAAAAGCATGTGAAGCGCTATGTGGTGTGGCTAGTGATGGTGAGGAGGCACAATATATAATAGGGGGAGCCTTAGCAACTGTTCGGAAGATG
>CAXYVG010000030.1:0-36523 GCA_964292325.1 uncultured bacterium
CATTTCCTGGTGAAAGTTATCGGTGGCGTAATGCTTTGGGAAGTTTAAAAATTAATTAAATTTTGGCTGCCGTTTTGTGTATTTTCTACTTGCTAAAAACAAGGGATTGGGTATTCGACTAAATCCCCTACAAACAATACTGAATCCTTCCTGCCAAAGCAAAGCGAAGAAGCGAGCAAGAATAGCTCTTTCCGTAAATGTATCACTTCTAAACTTCCTAATCTTCAATAACTTTTTTGGTATAATTAGCAACACATTCAGTCGTAATAAATTTCTTCACTAACTCATAATCAAATTGAATATCAGCCATGTCTTTCAATTCTTTTATCGCGCTTTCATGACTCATGGCTTTACGATAGGGACGATCGTTGGTCATAGCATCATAAGCATCAGCTATAGCGACAATACGACATTCAATAGGAATTTGGTTACCCTTGATTCCAAGCGGATAACCCTCACCATTCCACCATTCGTGATGTTTTAATATCAAATCGGCAATAGGTAAAAGATCATTTGAAGATTTAGCAATGCGATATCCAATTTCACAATGCTGTTGGATTTTATTTCGTTCTTCTGTGGTTAAACTCTCTGCTTTGTGAAGAATATGATCAGGAATACCAATTTTCCCAATATCATGAAACTCTGCAAATAATTGAATATCCGCAATTTCCGATTTTGGTAAACCTACTGCAATCGCAAAATCCGCTATTAATTTTTGTAATTTTTTACTATGTTTCCCATTATCACAATCACGTGCCGATAACATTTTTTTAACAGTCTGTATTATTGACCCTTCTGTTTCGCTCTTATGATACAATTTTTCTCGATACATTTTTCTATCAGCTTCATGTAATAGATTGCTTATGGATTTGCTGGCATCAGCAGAGTACGCGTAACCGATCGACATATTCAATAAAACTATAATCTCATCGCTTTGTTCATTTTCTCTTTGAATATTATCGTAAATACGTTTATACAAAGTCTCCATATCATCTTGCGCAATTTCTTGAACAATAATTGCAAATTCATCTCCACCTATTCTGGCAATAGTATCCTGTGCCAAAAATGATGCTTGTAATATTTTTGCAGTGCACTTTAGTAGTAAGTCACCTTGTTCATGACCCATGGTATCATTAGCAAATTTTAACCCATCTAAATCTACGGTAAATACTCCAATCCCCTGTCCTGTTTTATGCTCAATAGTAGCGGCCACTTTTTCAAAATATGCTCTGTTATAAAGGCCCGTCAAAGCATCATGATAACTTAAATACATTAAATTTTCCTGCGCATGTAGGCTTTCTTTTAGGTAGATTTTTGCTTTCTTATGCTCTTGATTATAATAGTTTAAAATTACTAGAATGATAACGGTATTAAAGATTATTGTAGTTATTAATCCAATAAAAATGTCAATATACCTTTCACTAACGCTGGAATAATTTCTAATAATAGAAGGGTAATTGTATTCAAAAGGGACAAGGATACTCGATATTACTACAAAATAGATTATCAAAGCAATTCTTCGTGAACCAAATGCAATAACTGCTCCTATCGAAGAAAACGTTACTATATAAAATGGAATACTCCCTGATATTCCTCCATTTAAAACCCAGGCAATTGGAATAATAATGACAGCAAAAATTATCAATACCAAAATAGAAGTAGAGTATTTCTTTTTTACAAAAGATAAGTAATATACACCAGCCAGAATTATACTGCTAATTACACTGACCAATACTAGTAAATCATCTAAATGAAGCAAATAATTGGTAAGGGAACTCCATATAGCTAGAATTGAAGATAAAATTAATATTATATTGAGAAGTCGATGTTCTACCGTGAATTGACTTTCATCACCGACAAATTTGCTAATTTTAATATTCATCTATTATTAACACCTTCCAATTACCTTTATATACCTATTTGAATGTTTTATTGTCACATGCCACTTCCCTCCTTGGAAAAAACATCGGGACAGGCTTGCCATTTTCAAAAAGCAAATACTGTCCCAGGATGTCGTCTATTCTACAAACTTTCTCAAAACTCTTTTTATCCTAAAATCGCTGAACATCAGTATTTTCTATAGAACATATCCATTTTAAAGATGTGCCATATTCCGATGACCCCTATAGCTTGCTCTCCTTCTATAATTACTTATTACATAAAAAGCAGCTATAATCCCCTTTAAAAAGATTATAACTACTAATTCGCCACATTGGATTAAATTTCCTATCATTTCGTTAAATTATGACAAATTTTTGTTATTTTTATAGACATGCCATCAATGGCAGCACGAATATCCACTACTAAGGAACACTGGCTTATCTTCTCGTTTCGCTTTATCAAATGCCTCATTGCCCCAAGGGTGCCAATCTACTGGATTGTAGGCATGCTGAAGAAGATAGGGGCTCTTTTCATATATCAATCTATTAGGATTTTTCTCCATGAAATCACCCCTAAAATTAGTTCTATTACATGGCACGTTACTAGCTAGTATTTACAAAAAAATATCAGCATTACGCTAATAGTTACTAGCGAAAGAAGAATCAAATTGCAATATTCTATACGTTATTTCCACTCGTTTACGCAACTTTAAACTACAAAATGATTTAAGCTATTCATCACTATAAATTAGTTGACAAAGTCCACAATTCCTTCTAAACTAATTTTAAGGACTAAGTCCACTATGTTAGAAAGGTGATTTTTATGAAAAGTAATTTGGATTCTATTAATAAAATTAGAAGTTTCAATCGTTTTTATACCAATATTTTAGGATTGTTAAATCATCATATTTTAGGGAGTGGATACTCTTTAACCGAAGTTCGTGTTATGCTCGAAATAAGCAAAATAAATCATTGCACCGCCAATACATTGGCAACTCAGTTAGATATAGACCGTAGTTATATGAGTCGAATTCTTAAGAAGTTAGAAAAAAACGAGCTTATTACAAAAGCTCAATCTAAAAAAGACAATAGAGTTATTTTTATTACTTTAACAGTTAAAGGCAATGAAACAATAGCAAATCTAAGCAGAAAATCCGATGAGCAAATCGCTTCCCTTATTCATTCTTTAGATCAAAATCAGCTTACAAAGGTTACCGAAGCAATGGGAATAATCAAAAATATCATCTCCAACAGCGTCAATCCAATCATAATACGAAATTTTATCCCCGAAGACATTAATTACGTTATCTCTCGACATCTCGTTTTATACGAGGAGGAATATGGGTTAACTTCTATTTTTAGAGATTATGTTGATAGAGGTGTACACCATTTTGCAGAACATTATGATAAAAATTGCGAGTGCATGCTAATCGCAGAAGTAGAAAAAAAACCTGTAGGTAGTATAGTAGTCGTCAAGTCAAATGATTCAATTGCTCAATTAAGGTATTTTTTGATTGAACCAGAAATGCGTGGTAGGGGCTTAGGTCATAGACTCGTCAAAATGGCATTAGACTTTTGCCGTGAAAAAAGCTATAAGCACGCTTTTCTTGAAACAATCAGTTCTCTTATAACAGCCCGACATATTTATAAAAGTCATGGTTTTACACTAACAAGTTCCCACGAAAATCCTACTTGGGGTGATAATGTCCTGGAAGAACGTTGGGACTTAAGCTTGTAAATATCTATAAAACTAGTTCCATGAGCCGACATGGCACCAATGTCAGGTAATGGAACCAAAACAGGGTTTTGAACTCATGTAAAGGTTTATTGTTTCTGCGTATATACTGCCGTCACAGCATTTATAAGGATAATCCATTTGCTATGTCAACTTCTACAGTAATGAATATACCATTGAGACCTAAGGTTGTATATCCAAATGTTTGAGCAAACATAATACTGCCCCCCGTTACTTGTTTCATCATATCATTAGAACCATTGTATTATCACACCCATTAGAGCTATTCTATGTAAACGTCCAATAGGTTCTTTCCAAATTATTACGATTAGAATTGCAAAAAATCAACTAAAGTTGGAAAGAACCTATTAGACGCTTACTATTCACTATCAATGCGTCCAATCTATGATCTTTATGTCTTTCCCAACTTTTCTTTCAACGGTTTCTTTCATATTTTCAAAGTTCGGACAAGGAAAACCAATAGGGTTACCTTTAGAAATACAGGATGCGAATACGCCTCCTTCCGCAACTCTATCAAGAATCCGCTCTAGGTAAAGTAATACTTTCTCCCATATAAACAATATCACCATTACTTTGAAGCTTGTCAAAGCAATCCACCAATCGACTGCGAATTTTTTCTCCGGTCTTACTAAAACCAAAGAGTCTTGCTGTTTCAACAACGAGAGCATCGGGCTGCATACCTACACATTGTTCTAATATGAGTAGCATGGCCCCATATATTTCTTCCTCGGGAATATGCTCTATATTTCGAATGGTTTCGGGAAAACCATCGACAGGGACTCGTACCATTACCTGCTCAAGATCTTTCGGCCATACATAATCACCAATGGTTAGTACCTTCCCTTGGTGACTACATCCTTGGACTCCTTCCTCAATGGCTGAGCGAATCCGGCGCCCTACTTTTGCTACATTCCATGCTCCTGCCAAACGCTTTGCTAATAAATCCATATGAATTGGGCCTTCCGTATTGACAATTTCAGTAATTAATCGGCACTGTTCTGATCGACATTCTGGTAAGTGAAAATCAATATGGCTCAGTGCACTAATTGGCAAATTGCACGGTTGATACTCAATTCGCCCTTTGAGAGGTTCTGTGGCTTCCTCTTCCGCAACTGCCACTCGATCGGTATTTTCACTGACACGTGTTTCAGATGTTTCTATTTCAGCTGTCACTTCTATGACTTCATCTTTTTGACTGCGTGCATCTTCAATGGCTTGTTTTAATTCCTCTATGGCCTTTTCTCTCCGATTAAACCATTCTGGCGACCAAATGCGGTGAAACTTCCAGCCCAATGTTTCTAATACTTGTTGCCTTAAACGATCCCGATCCCTAGCTGTCGCAGACGAATGATAGGTTGCACCATCACACTCAACGCCCAAAATGAATTTTCCTGGCTCAGCAGGATCAAGAACCCCCATATCAATGCGATAACCACTACACCCAACTTGAAGTACCACTTGATACCCCATTTGCCGAATAACCCCTGCTACATCTTCTTCAAAGGGCGAATCCGCTTCACCAAGCCCCTCGGGATGATCAATGCTAAGGCTACTTTCCCCATGTTCTGCATAATTCAAATAATGATGTAAATTAAGTACACCAGCAGCATTCGTCTTGGTTAAATCAATATCAGTACCCTGCATGGAGCTAATCAAAATAATTTGTTGTTTGGCGCGTGTAACAGCAACATTAAGCCGACGTTCGCCACCAGATTTATTAAGAGGACCAAAATTCATACTGATTTTTCCATTGCGATCTCGCCCAAAACCAATACTAAACATGATTACATCTCGTTCATCACCCTGTACATTTTCCAGATTTTTTACAAAGAACCCTTCTAATCGATCTTCTCTAAAAAATCTTTCATACTGAGGATTTTGCAAACGACGTCTTTCTAGTTCATCTTGAATCGCAACCATTTGCGCCTGACTGAATGCTACAACACCGAGGCTTTTCTTAGGGGAATTCTTAAAGTGTTCAAATACATGATCCGCAACCACTTGCGCTTCGCGTGCATTTGACCGCTTACCGCCCATATCATAAATTCCATCAGGAACATGTACAAAATGAACGCCAAGTTCAGGATGCTTTGCTATTGCCGAAGGAAATGTCACCAAACGATTATCATAAAATTGACGATTTGAAAAAGCAATCAAAGATTCGTGTTTGCTACGGTAATGCCACCGTAGCATCATACCGGGCAGTACTGTGCCACATTCATCTAAAACGCTACTAAAATCGGCTGATGACAATTCATCAGTATCATCCCCAGGCTCTCCATCATCCATGTCCATGGAACGAAAGAAATTCGTCGGTGGCATTTGTTTACTATCACCAGCAATCACAACTTGGTTGCCGCGATACATAGCAACGATGGCATCTTCAGTGAATATTTGAGATGCCTCATCAAAAATAACCAGGTCAAAATGAAAACACTCGGGATTCATAAATTGACTTACCGATAAAGGACTCATCATTAAGCAAGGCTTAACCCGTAGTAGTAAATTTGGTATTTTTTCAAAGAGACGTATGAGTGGCATATGTCTACGACTTTTGGCCGCCTCACGTTTGAGAATATTGATTTCCGATCCTGATGCTGTAAAACCATTCAGACTAGGACGCCGCGCATTACATTGTTCCATAATAACATAAGGTGCATATTCAATTAACTTACGATCAATCTCACTAAATTCCGCAATTAATTGTTCATGGTGTTTTCCCCGAAAATCCTGTAACCTTGCATCTTGCTGAAAAAGTAGTTCCATTTGGGTTTTATAAAAAGACTTTGTAAAAACATTCATCAAATCTTGAGCTTTCGGAGGCTGTTTTTCTAAATTTGCTAAAAACTTGCCAAGGCCACTCACTTCTAAGCGTTGCCCTACTTTTTTATAATCAATCCAGTTTTCTAAATCACTCACTCGTTCTGACATACTCTTAAGTCTTTCTGCCAAGATGAATAGTGGCTGATTCTTTAATAACATACCGTTAAAGGTCGGAGTGGATTCCACAAAGTTATCATCAATTATCGTTGTAAAATCACGGATAAACTCATGATACGGTGCTACCATTTCATGAGCAAGCACCGTTGCTTTTTTGCCTAATGAGAGAAATTCAATAAATTCTGTCGATAATGTTTTACCCTCATATAGTTCTCGTAGCTTTATCGTCCATTCAATCGCGATCAACAGTTCATCCCACGTCGTATTGAGGCCTTGAAACCGCTCCCCAAACTTCTCTTTTAAACGTTCAGATTCTACGATGATTAACTCCTGAATCTCATCATACCGCTGTTTTTCGGATAAATCACCAAGCACTTGGTTTATTGCTTGATATCCTGATTCTATACGTAAGCTATCAATACGATCAAGAGAACGACACAAGTGGCTCACTGGTGGCTGCATTTCATCTACCCATTGTAATAACTCTTTATCAGACAAATCATGAATCGACCTATTATATTTTTCCATACTATCCATTGAGACTATATCTGACAAATACTCCACTTGCTGTTGCCAATCACAAATCAGCTCATGCAATCGACTACTTGCCGTCACGATATTTTGTGGCACCTTATGATCACTGTCTAAATAATGAATGATCCCCGCGGGGACTTCTTCGCCGTCAAGTAATTTCATCATTTCTAAAGCGTATCCCATACCTTCTGTTAACGCAGCAAAATTAGTAGCATACCCATTGTAGTATGTACCAAAAAGATCCTTTGTTTCAAGGACTCTATCATCAATCTTCTTCTGCAACTTTTGAATATTTCGTACTTTAAGAAGATCCCCAACAATGTCATCAGGCATTTTAAAATCTTTTGTACAACGGATGATTTCTTTTTTATCATTATAATATTGCGGATTCAATAGTTTTAAAAAAGAACGATACGTCGTGCGTTGAAATTTTTCAAGGAAACTGTCAATATCTAGTTCAAAAACAGTGTCATCATATTTAGATAGGATTTCATTGCGCTCCATTACATATTGCTCATAGGTAGGCTTTACCTCTGCGATCAGTTGGACAATATCTTTATACTTTTTAGTATTTAGCCAACTAGCCTCCGGCTTATGTTCCTCATGACAAATGAGTATACTCCTAGATAATTTTTTCGCTTTGTCGGCAGTAAATCCATCACTAGAATACCCAATGGCATTTCCTATCAAGTGGCTTAGCTCTATACATTCTTGTACGAAAGATGCTTGTTTGTTAGTAAACTTCAATAGTTCCCCTCGCTTAGAGACTACGATTTCCCCTGACGCATCTAGTAACAGATGTACATTGACCTGGTTCCATTCTTCTCTTAGATTCTCACCACTATTAGAAGCAAGAGTAAAATATTCTTCTTTATATTTTGCACGCAACGTATGAGCAATTGCTACATACTCAGCTGTCAACTGACGATAACGCTGTGCCTCTGCCAGTACATCATCCATTTCATTTGTTGTTAACCAAGTTGCATTTGGCACGATCCCTAGTTCAATATGGTGCGCTACTTCAATAAGCCATGCTACTTCTTGGAGAGTTTTAGGGCGCATACTTCCCGTAACTACTGAAAAAGTATCAGTTAAAGAAATAATAGTTGCTAAGCTGTCAATGAGTAATTGTATATTTTGACTCCACGTAGTAGCAATTTCAGTATTATACTGTTCTTCCTTGCAACCGAGCCAAGGAAATTGGTCCATTTCTTCCGCAACAGACCATACGGCAAATAACTGTCGTATTAAGTCACTCCATTGACGATAATGTTCTGGCCCTAAATGATCTAATCGATCCACTCCAAGTGAAAAAGCTGGCAAACTGGGATTTTGCAGGCTTCTTGATATGCCTTCAAATGCTGAGCATCCTGTTGCACTGCATTTTTCATGAATTGCCGTGGCATAATCATTTAATTTTTCCCTTACATCCGATAAGCGTTGAAAATCTTCTTGGCTCGGTATAACCCGTGGCTTGAGCATATATTCAAGACATTTATGTAGTTCACTAATGACTTCACGCTTATTTGCCTTACGACTATGTAGTTCTAAACAAAAATCACCGAGCCCTGCATCATTCAATCGTTTGGCTACCACTTCTAATGCAGCCATTTTCTCACTCACAAACAACACTGTTTTTCCTCGTGCCATAAATTCTGCGGTTATATTTGCGATGGTCTGGCTTTTACCAGTTCCAGGTGGACCTTGTAATACCACACTTTGTCCATTTAATACAGCTTGAATACATTGTTGTTGGCTACTATCCGCGTCAAGAATCTGAAAAGTATCTTGTGGTTTTTGCAGTCTATCCAAATTGGCCTGATCACTAAACTCTCCTATACTTTCAGCAAGAAATTCCTCGCCGCAAAGTGCTCTAACGCAGCCACTGCCTTCGAGATGTTCAATATTTTTCTCTAAATCATTATACATTCCCATTTTTTCAAAGGAAAATGCACCAAGGGCTGTAACTAGTTCCACAGACCATCCAGTGTCTGTTAAACAAGTTTGCAGTTCTGCAAAATAGCTAAGAATACCCTCGTCATCAATATTATCTGGCATGACTGGGAAGGTAATATTAAAGTCGTTTTTCAGCTTGACCTGTAATGCAGGATTTAAAATTAACTCTTCCTCAGCAAGATGAAGCTCGAAAGGATCATATGACGTATTTCTAGTAAGCTCTACTGGGCAGAGCAGTAACGGAGAGTTGGTGACTTCCGTATTTTCTTTTTCCTGCCAACATAGCATTCCAAATACCAGATGCAAGATTTTTACGCCACGTTCTTCGTATTCTTCCTTGGATTTACGGTAAAGGTTTAGCAAATTCTTTTCGATTGTCTTTTTTTCTAACTTGCCACAAACAAATTCATTCGTAGCAGCATGTACTTCAACCTCTTCTTCCCTACTCTCTAGAGTGGCTGACTCATCAGGAAGATAAAATTTCCAGTCGTTATTTTCAATAAATACGCTTTTAAAAACTTCTTCCACATTTGGGCTGCTTATTTCTAAATTGGCACCTTTATTTCTTTTATAAAATACCAATTGATTTCTTCTAGATAAGTCAATTAAACGTTTTTTCCATTCATCTACTCGTTTTCTGACTACTAAAGACTGTTCGAGAACTGCCATTACGTTGCCTCCATATTATGCTATATCTTTACATATACCATTCTATTTTTTTCCATAAACCCCTTCCTTTTTATAAAAAATTTACATAATGTAGTAAAAAACCCACCTTTGCCTCTACATGAGACTTGGTGGGTTCTGTTAGCTTGAAAGACTTGCTTTATTTTTACGCTGCAATTACTTTTTTCAAATTTTCTGGTTTATGGCGTTCTGTCCATAAAATATAATCGGTTCCTTTAATACGAAGAGCTTCAAGATATTCTTCTTTAATTTCTTTGTCATCATTATTCACTACTGCTAAGCCAATTAGTTTTTTTTGGGTAATACGTTCGCGAGTTTCTTTAATGTCATCCCAACCTAATATAAATTTGGATAAATTAGCTACATTCAGGGAATTAAATGTATTTATTACAATTTCCCTATCACGTCGAGCAATTTGAAAATCAAAATTAAATTCTATTCCCATACTACCTTTGGATATAAATTGCGGTGTATAAATAATATCTTGTTCATCAAGATACTTTTTTACATCTTCCTTAAAGACGGAAGTTATTGTTTGCTTGGATAGCATGTACATATCCGAAATTTCTATAATAGCCGATAAAAGATTATGTTTTTTTTGTGGGAAATTTTTTAGATTCGCTTCCACTAAAAGTTCACCATCTTCAAGCCGTATACCATAATTTAACAATATCCTCTGTACGATTTCTTTTCGTTTTGCCGATCGTTGAATTGGAACGCCAACAAGTTCAATATTGTGTATTGTTTGTTTATCATCAGAAAGAGTAATAACCCCATCATTTTCTTTACAAAAAATCTCAACCGTATCATTAAAAAGTCCTACAAAAGGCGTACTTATCACAAACCATCCTGTCTGACTGTCCTGCAATACCTCAGTATTTTCCTTTAGAAAGGTATAATAGTTATCAATGGCTGTATCAATCCAAGTCATAGAAATAACCTCTCTTCAATAATAATTTTTGTTCTTAGGTTGACCAACTCTGCAAATTCCAATACTGCTCGTCGCAAAGAAGAAAATTCTGTAATTTCTTTAATAGAAAAACTATCTACAGTTAGTGGTACAGCCCATACAAGTTGTGGATACCCTTGAACATGATAATGGATATGATGTTCTTCATATTTGAATAATTTTCCTGCATATGGTTTTATTAAATTTGGCACATACTCATTAACAATTTCCGGATTTTTATGTTTCCCTCTATAGTCAATGCGTAATAAACCAATCTTACTCTCATCGTCTTGAACATGTAAGGATATTTTCAAAGCCTGTTTGGCACTTTGCTCAACCTCTAGCAAAAAAAGAAATTGCCCATCGTCCGATAACAAATTATATTTCATAAAAAACGGCGATAAGTCAGGAACATTTAACTGTTCTAACTTTACATCACCGACTATAATATCTTTTGGTATTTTTAGTAATATCTCTAATTCTTCACCAGAAAGCTCCATACAGTGTACCTCCCCAATGCTATAACTCATATATATTTTAATATGCCTATTATACTGTTTTTTATAGCATAATTATAAAGGACATCAATCCTTTTTACTATCAAGATTTTTTTGTAGTATTTCTTTAAGTAGTTCTAAGGCACTTTCTTCCTCAGGATGATTGGTACCTAACTCACCTCTAAAGGCCTTGGCGAGAATGGATTTTTTGATATGGTCGATTTTTTCGATGACGTTACAGAGTTCTTTGGCTTTTTCTTCGTTTTCTAGGAGGTGATCGAGGATGCGAACGATTTCTTGTTGCTCAGCGATGCTCGGATAGGGTATTGGTAATTTTTCTAAATCTTTAACAGATAAATTTGGTTGATTTGTTGTCTTACTTTTTGCTTTTATATATTCCAATACTATTGAAGTTCGGAGATAATAATATATATATTGTCCATTTCCCCCTCTTATCAGTGCCACTCGTTGATTAAGTAAAGATTCATTTTCTTTTATATATATACATGTCTTCAATCCTGCATTTATGAATGGACGTGTTAAAGCAATTAGAACATCATTGCATTTTACAATTTGCTTTTGGTAATAGAGTAAAAACTCAGATGGTAAATAGTCAATATTTTCATCATCAAAATATCCTACTCCAACATTGGTAATTTTTACACAACTAATTACATTTCTTTGCGAAAAATCTTCACTTTTGAAATTTGTTCCTGAAATAATTGTTGCTATATTTTTTAATTCATTGTTTTCCCAGCTATCTAAGTTAACCTTATTTTCTTTTCTCCATTTCCCTGTCAGTTCCCCATTAAACGCTTTATGCAATATAGCTGATTTTCTATTTTCAAAAGAGTCCAGGGCATTTTGGGCAAGTTCTTTGGCGTGATTGAGTTTTTCGAAAAGGGATTCGATTAGCGTAACGATTCGTTGTTGCTCGGGCAGTGGGGGAAGTGGAAATGGTAATTGTTTTAAAATAGAAAATGGAGGAATATTTTTTATAGCCGTTCCTTTGGATTTACCTGTCATATCTGCTTTTAAAGATTCATCAAAATAGAGCAGGTAAAACTTTAAATTTATCTTTTCTTTAACTCTTACTCGCATTAAAGCTTGATTTATAATTCCGCTCTCGATATTATTGGGCAATTGAAAAATTTCACCCACTGTACCTGCACAACTAACAATTAAATCATTTGGATATACCGTAAAATTCTTTAACGTATTATATTTATCTTCATCAATATAATATGATCCATAATTTTTATCTTTTCGGATTGCATTTCCTTGCTCATATACTTTATAAGTATTTACGCTTTTAGGTACAAATATTGCCTTAGTTATTGCAGAACCAAATGGACCTTTTTTATATTCAGCTACGTAATCTAATCTCACCCACACCCAATTATCCAGCACCCTATAAGGCTGATCCTCATCTTTAACCAACGCCTGTTCCAGCAATTCCTCTAGTGACAACTTTTGCTTCTTCGCCATTACTTGCCACCGCCCAGGCTTTTTAGTTCTTTGACAACGCTCAAAATCAAATCCACTGCCTCTTCCAGCTGCGCCACTACTTCCTCGCCGCTTTCCACGGGGTCTTGTAAATCTTCATAATCAAGAACGCTATCATCGCGGATTAAGCCTATATCTAGGCTATTGCCTTTTTCTGCAATCTGCTCTCTGGTGAATACATTCCAACGCTCATCTTGAATCGCCGCCCTGTCTTCAGCAGTATAGGCTTTGATAAAATCAGCAAAATGTTCCTCTTTTAGAGGTGTTGTCTTACCGAAGCTAGGCATATTGGTACGCATATCATAAATCCAGACTTCTTTGGTATGATCTTTATCCGTTTTCCCTCTGGTGAAAAATAGCACATTGGTTTTCACACCTTGAGCATAAAAAATACCCGTCGGTAGTCGCAGTATAGTATGCAAATTGCATTTATCCATTAAATCCGCTCTGATTTTTTGTCCATCATTATCTTGGAACAGTACATTATCAGGCAGAACGACCGCTGCTCTGGCTTGGCCGTTTTTCTTTAGTGAGCGATAGATGTGTTGAAGAAAGTTCAGCTGTTTATTGGATGTCATATAGGTTAAATCATCACGAGTTACCCGTTCCCCACCTTGCTTGGTGCCAAACGGCGGATTTGTTAGTACCACGTCTAGGTCCTTGATCTGTGTACCCATACTGGAGAGTGTATCACCAAGGAAAATTTCACTCTCAATATCATGAAGCATGGCATTCATAAGCGCCAATCGGTGGGTCTCATGGACCAGTTCCACACCGGTAAAGGCCTCTGTCTTTTGAAACTCCTGCTCTGCCGCTGATAATTTGAATAAATCATCAGTATGATTTTTAATGTGTTGATCAGCAGCAATCATGAAACCGAAGGTGCCACAAGCGGGATCATTGCATTTTTCACCAGCTTTAGGGTCTAGCAGTTGTACCATGACATTGATAAGCGGACGCGGTGTGAAGTATTGCCCCGCCCCGGATTTTTTCTCATTAGCATTTTTCTCGAGCAAACCTTCATAGAGATTGCCCAGACCTTCTTCTTTGGCACTGTACCAATCGAGCACATCAATGGACTTGATAATTTTATCTAAATTCTTCGGTTCATCAATATTCGAATTGGCCCCCGCATAAATTTGCTTGATTCTCCCTTGTCCTTGTTCGCCAAGGTCGAGTAGCAATCTGCGATAGAAGGTTTTTAATTCTGTCCCGTCTTTTGCCACTAGCTGATCCCAGCGATATTGTTTAGGAATATTTGTTTCTGTTTCCGTTTCTTTCGCCATTTTTAAAAACAAAATATAAGTTAGCTCGGTGACATATTGATGATACGTAATCCCATCATCCCGGAGCACATTACACAAATTCCATAGTTTAGCGACGATTTCTGCATTATTCATTATTTCAGCACTTCCTCATTCCTTGTATGTATGCAATATAAATCCATAAAAGAGAACCCTAGCAATGATTATGTATCCATTGGTAGGGTTCTCTTATTATAACACGATTAGCCTACTTCGTATAAGTTGTCATTAATTTCATTAATGATTTGTTCCAGCTGTCCGCCCAGTATTTTATCGATTTTAGTAAAACCGCCATGACTTTTAAAAGCACCAATGGTAAAGGCTTCTTTATCAATCACACTTTCCACCAAGAGCTGTGCTTCTATTCTATCTAACCAAGCTTCTTGTATTTTGGTCCACTGGTGCATTTTTTTCACTTTTTGCATGGCATTTTTGATCCGTTCATCATGATTCATCAAAGCGCTACCAATGGCTTGTCTTCTAATGAAGCTAATAATATCAGCAGTTATATCCTCATTACTCATCGTGCGCCAAGCGGTATTGAGATTGGTTTCATTATATCCTTGTAAATCCAGTTCTATTTTTAATTGTTTAAGGGTTTGGCGAGTCAATTCTTTAGGCCGTCGGCATACGATTTCAAGGGCTGGTATTTTATTCATATTTTCCGTAATAAATTTACTAAATTGCTCAATGTAATCCTCTGGCTTGCTTGCGGTTCCATATCCTCTAGTATGTTCCCTTAAGACATCCACATGGGTCGATATAATAATGCCGCCACCTTGAGAACCGATCTTCTGATCTAGAAAATCGATCAGTTGTACATTATCTCCAAGTTCTCTGATTACAGCTTCCATATCACCAAATTGCAGATGCTTAATAAATTCATCGGGCGTCTTTCCCCCTGTAAGGTATGCAAACTTGGCGATATGATTGGCATCGTATTGTCGTTTTTTCCTGTGCAGTTTTGCCACAATCTGTTCTAATGCGGTCTTTTTATATTCTGCTGTAGGAAGATCAGCCAGTTCATTGACAAGAGTTTTAAAATCAGTAGTGACGCTTTGCACTACTGGTTTCATATTGCTGATGGGGTCTAGTGAATCATAAAGGCCTACAGCATCATAGACGTTAAAATGTGTTTTATTGATATCGGCACAGAGTCTTGTTGCTCTCCCAAGCATTTGTTCATATAGGATTCTAGATTTTACCCGTCTTAAAAATACTATATTACAAATTTTCGGTACATCCACACCTGTGGAAAGCAGATCCACGGTAACTGCGATATTCGGATAGGTTTCATTTTTAAACTTCTTAATCATACCGAGGGGATCTTCGATCGAACCTGTAATTTTTTTGATAGCATCATCGTATACATCGATACCCATGTCACTATAAATTTCTTTTAATAATTTTACAATTAGATCAGCATGATTGTCTGTTGCTGCAAAGATGAGAGTTTTTCCAAGACCATCAGGATCAATATCCTTGGCGATCTCCTCAAGTACCACTCTGTTGAAATTTTCATTAATGACTTTCTTATTAAAACTTTCTATATCAAAATTCAGTTCGTCGGGCAGGTTATCAATATTAAAAACTTGTCCTTTTTGGGTATCATAGACGGCAACCGTTTGCCCTTTATCAAAATGAATACCTGCCTCTTTGAGCTGGGTTGTCAGCCTGTGAGGTGGTTCATGGTCTACTAAATATCCATCAATGACAGCTTCGCGATATGTATACTTATATACTGGATCGCCAAATAAAGTTTTCGTATGCAGTGCTGGGGTCGCCGTTAACGCAATTTTGATGGCATCGAAGTATTCAATGACCTGCGTATATTTACTCACATAGTCAGCCTGTTCCCTGATCTCTAGTTCGACTTCACCCATTTCTTTATCTAAGATATAACCACGATGAGCCTCATCAATGACGATGCAGTCATACTCATCGACTTTCGGCATGTTTTCCATGTCTTCATTATATAATACCCGTCTAACCATCCCTTGGACAGTGGATATATGAATCTTGGTTTCACTATCAGGCCTGATATGCTCAATGCCTTTGATGTCATAGATATCATAAAATTTTTCTAAACCTTCAATGACGACTTCTTTAAAGGTATCTTCTGCTTGATTGCCTAAGGCTTTGCGATCCACCAAAAATAAGATTCTTTTAAAGCGCTTAGCTTTTAGTAATCGATACATGATACCAACAACCGTTCGGGTTTTACCTGTCCCAGTCGCCATCGCTAGTAGAGCTGTTCTTTGCCCTTTTTCAATAACTTCTTCCACTTTTTCGATGGCTCTTATCTGATACTCTCTAAGCCCTAGACCACTTTTGCTAGTTAGATAGTCTGCATCCTCATTTTTCAAGCGTTCATTGGCTTCTTGCTCATCAAATTCCAATAGTTTTTTTAAGCCTTCAGGGGTATACCAACCTTGTAATGCTTTGGCATGATTGGTACTCTGCCTAATATCGATAAACCAAATACCTGATTTGGTTTCAATCTGCTTTAAATATTCTCGGCCATTGGTGGAAAAGAGAAAAGGTACACGACAATCCTGCCACTTACCACATATATACTCTAGGTGTTCTTTTTTTATATTCTTTGCATATTTCTTACTTTGATCAAGGGCCGCGGCCACATCTTTGCTGGCCCGTTTGGCCTCGACAATACCCACTAGTTTGAGACCAATAAATAGCGCATAATCAGCCCTGCCATTATTACCTGTTTTAGAATTGGTTGGCCACTCGGCAATCGCCATGTTTTTATTTTTCATAGGCCGAGTGCCATTGGCGTAACGAAGAGTTTCGCTATCTACCTCCCAACCTGCAGCTCGTAGTTTTTCATCAATAATGCTACGAGTTTCCGCTTCATCCAGTTCAATAAACAGCGCTGCTTTTTGCGATTGTTTTTTCCGTTTGGCTGTCACTTCAGTTGTTGACTGTTGTTTCAGTGCTTCTAGTATCTCTTTTAGCTTTTTATTTTCTTGTTCATAAGCCACTGTTAATTTATTATTTTCTTGTTTTAAGTCTTCAATATCAGAGGCTTCTGGTTTTTCTACGAGTTCACTATATTCTGCCGGCTCAAAGCTCCAGTCACCATATGTCTGCATGAACCAAATGCCTAACTTATAAGTCATTTTTGTAAGAGCTTTTGCATCCTTTTCCGACTGATAGCCATCATGAGCGGCTGCATTACGTTTGGTTCTGAGACTATATAAGATATTGTTAATGTCATTAGGTAACAAATCATTTCTTTTTAAAATGATAATTCGACTAGATAACTTGCCATCAGTTGGCTCATCTAGATTGTCATAGGCAAACATGTATTTTACTACGATTTCGGCAAACATGCCCAGTTTAATCAGCGTAGTATTGGAATCGTCCTGTATATTTTTTTCCGCAAGGGCACCGAGCTGGGTCAGCATCGGCCATCTTTCTCTTAGAAATTCGAAATTACTAGTACTCATGACTTTGGCCTCCTGCATGTGAATGATAATCAAACGTTATATATAAAACGTAAAACTGTAATACTTTGTTTTAATGAACAGAACAGGTATTATTGTAATATTACATTGATAGTTATATTTTTCCTGCTAAATATATTATTTTGTCAGATTTTATAATTGGAACTAGCGGAAACGGAAAGGAACCCCTTGTATTAGACATTTAAAATATCCAATACAAGGGGTTCCTTTTATCGTCAAATACTACTTGCCACTAAGCATTTTTCCTGCTTCGTTGGTTATATCCTGTCCTCCATAAACGCTAGAGCTTTTATCTACTACAACTGCTAGGCCTTTTGCTTCTGCTATCGACTTAATTACAGCCATCACTTTGTCATGAATAGGCACCAAAAGCTCCTGTTGTTTTTGCTCAATCTTTTGGCTGAATTGCAGTGAGAGTGCTTGTTTATCTTGGTCGTTCATGTTAACACTTTGCGCATCAAAATCACTTTTCGCCTGCGCGATTGTAGCGTTCATAGTTTCTGCTGCTTTAGCATTATCGGGATGCTGTGACATTAAAAGTTGATAGTTTACAATACCAACGTTAGAAACCACTGCCCCTGCCGCATAGGTTGTATTGGTATTAACACCCATTATGCCAACTACCCCTAAGAAAAATAATACCGCCATTACAACTACTTTGCCTTGTTTTCCTGCATTAAACATTCGTTACCCCTCTTTCTTGCCTTTTAGGCAATTCAACTGCGTAATATTGTGGCCTTTCTAGGATTGTACGGGCACCAGGTTCTAGTTGTTCGCACAATAGAATTCCCTATCTACCGATATGTGTACAATCTTAACATACTATAAATTTGTGACAAAAGTATGACAACATAGGATGTCCTATCGACATAAACATTACTTTCATTCTAATTATAAATTATAGGTATGGTTTTTTCTATAGCTATATTTTGTAGGTTACGTTAGATTCGTAGCACCTATCTATAAACGTGTTCTATGTAGAATTTCGCTGGCCACAAAATCTGCAGAAAAAGCTACAGCAAGCTTTGTTAACTTCTCACATAAATGCGGTGGGTTATCGGAACTAAATCCCTGCGGTCTTAGTTCCTTGCATAGTAGACTTTTAAATTCACTTTGAAAGCCAATGGCAAAGTTGTGGCATAGCTCAGCAATGTCTTTTGGATCAATGGCTTTTTGTTGTGCACAAACGCCAATAAACAGTAACATGCCTTCCACTAATCCACATTGAGAGCCTAATCTACCTGCGTTAAGACCATATGCAGCTACCATTACCTGAGGATGAATCTCAAAATGAAATAGTTCAGATAGAATCTTTAAAGTTGTAATTGTACAGCTAAGGTCTTCGTTCCAGTAGTAGTCATGAACCCTAGCATCAATGAATGCCTGAACTAGAATTTGAGCAGCAATATCAGCCATGATTTTATATCCGGCTTCATTTGGGTGTAAACCGTCACAATGGAAACCTGCCTTTAGGTTTACTCCGTTTTTTTCAACCATGCCCTTGTGAAAATCAATGACTTCAATGTTACTATCGTCAGCAAATTGGCGCATTTCTTCACGGTACTGCCCCAATAACTGCTCTTCAGCTAAGTCATTACATGGTATTGGTAGGCCAAGGAGCGGAATAATATTGCTTTGAAAGGCTGCTTCTACCATCTTACGAATATTATTGATCACGTGGTCAACTGTTATTTCAGCATATGCATCATTAGTACCACCCATAATTATGACGTGTGATGGTTCATACCGCAGTACATGTTGATCAAAGCGTGCTACCATTCCGTCTGTAGTATCACCGTTGATACCGTTATTAACATAATCAATGTTAAGCTGTGTAACGGCCATATTAAACCATGATAATGCTGGCTCATAAGGATAACCGTATGTTATGGAATCGCCAATGGCGACTATTTTAATGTTATTATTTTTCATAGTTTTCCCTCAATTAGATTTACAGTTATATTGTTCCTGCGAAATTGTTTCCAACAAAATACAATGATAATCTCAATGATTAATAAATTGCTAGACATGGCGCAATTAGAGTGCGAACCTCATAAGTTAATACAAAAGGGGGTGATGATATGAAAACAACAAGACCACCACGAGAAACGCATGATGCATCCAAACATGGACAGAAGGCAGCAATGCATGCATCTTGGTCTAGTTCAAAGAAAGGTCAGTCATCTACGACCAAAGCCAATACACACTCACCTAGTAAATAAGTTAGAAACGACACCTTATGGTGCCGTTCTTTTGTTTGTTTTTGTATGATTTCGAACTAGAATTATCTAATTCAGCTTAATTTGCATTTCAGAATAACCTTCAAACTGATCTAAAATACCATTCAGTGCTGTTTCAACATTATCAATGGTTACAGTAGAAGGATTTTTTTCATTACCTAAGTGAAGTTCAAATCCAAATAGTTGTCTACCGTTAACATTGTAGGCTTTATTATTACCAACGTTAATATTTGATATTACTTTATTTTGAAATAATCTAGTAGCTATTTCTTTATATAGTTCCATATTTGTATTAACAGGTTTTTTCGTAACAATCTCTACAGAAAATATTCTGTAATCTTCCCCACATGAAGTACACATATTTTACCACTTCCTCTATATCGTTTTATATATATTTCGCCAAAAAAGAATAAACTCCTGCGAAAGTAGCACTTTACTAGAACATCATGAAAACTTATATATTGGACAAACTATCATTGGGAGGTGATCAGTTTGAAAAAAACACTTATTCCAGGCATGTTTTCCAGTGTTTCTGATGCTGAATTGGTTACCGAATTTCTGAATGCTACTGATTTCGAAGACAATCTCGATAGCACCGATACAACCTCAGATGTTAAGGAAAAAAAAGATACGAATGTGTTCCCCGATTGATGACATGATTTGCCGCTTCACCTCAAGTGGGGCGGCTTTTTTTATAGTCAATTTTTAAAATTGAATGTAGCATCTGCAAAAAAATCAGCATAAAGGCATGCTGCTCATTTGGCGATAAAAGCGCATCGACGTTCATCATCAGCAGTTCTTTAATAAACAAAAAGTTTCTGCCAAATTCTATAAAAATCATACAGAATCTTTTCCATCATTATAAATTATATTATAGTATCATACCTTCTCTAAAGGAAATACTGATTTTATCACGAAAGAATATACTATATTTCTATATTTCAAAAAGATATATACGAGGAGTGATTCTTATGATGGCAAAATGGGATGAAGAATATAGTATTGGTATGGAATTAATTGATGAACAACATAAAGAATTATTTGCAATCGTAAACCGTATACAAACATTATTAAGTGACGAATTTATTACCGATAAATATGATGGTATCATCAAGATCATCGCTGAATTAAAAGCATATACCATTTACCATTTTAAAGCGGAAGAAGAATATATGCTAAAAATCGGTTATAAAAGACTTTTTTCACAAAAAGTCTCGCATCATGATTTTTTAGAAAAAATCGATTCTATTGACTTTACGCAAATTGATAATGATCAGAACAAATATTTGAATGACATATTATATTTTGTGTGCGATTGGCTAGTAACACATATTTTAAAAGAAGATAAGCTGATTACTATATAATTTGCAAGTTACATGATATAGAAAACTTGATTTCGGTCAAGCCTCAGCGCAGATAAAAGTTGCCCTTACTTGTACTCTTGCAAAAGTGTTATACGCTCTGATTCCATAAAAAAATGAAGAGGTAGGCTTTACGCCTGCCTCTTCATTTTTTTATTAAGTTAGATTCAACCGATCGTTACACAATTTCGTCCTTTGGCCTTACTCTGATACATTAATTGATCAGCACGTCTTATAAGACTTTCCGTTGAATCGCTTGGTAGAGCTAATGTAGCACCTATAGAAGCTGTAACGGATAATAATCCATCCTGAGTATGAATATCTGATTTTTCGATTAAAATACGGAGTTTATTTGCGATTTTATTTAGCTTTTCTTTGGTGCAAATCCCGCCAAGAATAGCAATGATCTCCTCGCCACCCCAGCGAATTAAAATATCTGAACTTCTAAGCGCGTTTACTAAAGTAGTACTAGTATTTTTCAAAACTTTATCACCAAAATCATGACCATACTCATCATTCACTCTTTTGAAATGATCTATATCAAAAAATAAAACTCCAAATGGAGAATCACCATTATGTACGTCAGATATTTTAGCATTCAAAATTTTTTCAGCAAACCTCCGATTCCCTAATCCCGTAAGAGTGTCTAACATTGCTAAATTAGAAAGTTCTTGCATTTTAATGGAGATTTGTTCACAAGTAGAGTTGATACTAAAGATTTCTACAGCTCCTACAGTATTACTATTTTCATCTAGCAAAGGAGTAATTCTTACAGACACAGCGACTCTATATCCATCTTTATGATTAAGATAAACCACTGCTTCTCGATTTTGACCATCCTGTAATGTAGCGTCAAGTGGGCAAGTGTCCTTACAAATGCTATCTCCTTCGTAATTAATATGCATTAGAGTAGTGTGGCAATATTTTTTTCCTACAATCTCAGAACTTAAGTAACCAGTGATACATTCTGCGCTTTTATTCCAATAAATAATATTTTTATCTTTATCTACAATATAAAGCCCATCAAATAAATTATCTAATATACTAGAATTAAAAAGGCTATGCATACTAGTTTCCTCCATTATATATATTCTACAAGTCTCTCTACCAGAGAAACTCTTTCTCCTGACTGTTATAATAAAATTCCATAAAAATAAAAAATGTCCTGCCAAATTCATGCAATAATTTGACAGGACATTTTTTATTGTGCTGATTGACCGCTCCAACGAGTATATAAATCATGATCCACATCTACAGCATCACAAATTTTTCCGACCATCATATCAATGACTTCCGATAAATTAGTAGGACGATGATAAAAACCAGGGCAAGCTGGAACAATTTTTACACCTATTTGGGCTAATTTTAACATATTACCTAAGTGTATTGCATTAAAAGGAGTTTCACGTGGTACGAGGATTAATTTTCGTCCCTCTTTGAGCATTACATCAGCAGCACGGCCAAGGAGATTATCAGCAATACCATTGGCAATACCCCCTAAGGTACGCATCGAGCACGGAATGATGATCATGGCATCTGTTTTAAAGGAACCGCTAGCAATACAAGCGGCAATATTATGTATATCATGTAAAACATCTACTTTTTCTATGATATCTTGGCGTGTAATGCCACATTCATATTCTAGGACCTGCCAACCAGGTTCGGATACCACAGCGTGGATTTCGCATCCCGCATCTTTCAGGACTTCAAGCAATCGATAAGCATATACAGCACCACTAGCTCCTGTAATACCTACAATAATTCGCATTTTATGTAACACCTACCTTACTTGCTAAATGCATCAATAATATGGTTATATTTTACCACATCTTCTCCTGTTAGAAAAATTTCAATTACGTCAAAACGACAAGCAACATGATTTTGATTCATTTGTTTTAAATAACAAAGAGCCACGTTCATTATTTTTTGTTGTTTGCGGTACGTTACCGCCTCTGCTGGAAAACCATATCCAGTACTCCGTCTAGTTTTTACTTCTACAAATACTATCATATTGCTTACTTGGGCAATAATATCGATTTCACCGATTTTACATCGATATTTTTTCGCTAGTATATGATATCCAGCCTCACGCAAATATTCAGCGGCTACTTGTTCACCGATATCCCCTACCTGGACATGATTCAAGATAAAAGCACCTCGTTTTATATGTTACAAAAATAATAACATCCTATTGACAGGATGCTATTATTCCCATTTTTTCTCCATCTTTTGATCGAGGTAATATATATGAGCTAATACCTCTGCTACTGCTTGGTATAATTCAGCAGGAATTTCTCTATCTAGTTCGATTGCCATCAACATGCTCGCTAATGTTTTATTTTGATATATAGGAACAGAATGTTGCTGGGCTGCCTCTACAATCTTTTCAGCCAGAAATCCTGCTCCTTTGGCGACTACTTTTGGTGCAACGGTATTGCCTTTTTGATAGCTTAGGGCAATGGCCTGTTGTCTAGGTTTAGGTTTCTCCATTTCTTCTTTATTCATACCTATTTTTTCCCCACGATTTAATTGGTTCAAAGCTTTGTCTGTGAATTGGACATGGTCCATATTGTTGCAATGCCTTTATATGTTCTGCTGTTCCATAACCTTTGTGTTTAGCAAAACCATACTCTGGAAATTGTTGATCCATTTCTAGCATAATACGGTCTCGTTCTACTTTCGCAATGATAGAGGCGGCTCCAATCGATGCACTAATTGCATCACCACCGATTAATGATACCGAAGGCATGGTGAGTTCTGGCAGGGGTACGGCATCAATTAATACAGCCTGCGGCTCTGGAATCAGTTGCTCAATCACTTGGTACATGCCAAGGATCGTAGCTTGATAAATGTTCACACTGTCAATGACATCTCTTTCAATCACTACATGCTGTGCACTGATAGCAACATCTTTAATCATATGATAAAGCTCTTCTCGTTGTTTAGCTGAGAGCTTTTTGGAGTCATTAAGTAGTGGTAAGTGACAACCAAGTGGTAAAATTACAGCACCAATCACAACAGGTCCAGCTAAAGGACCACGTCCTGCTTCATCTACGCCAGCAATCAAATCATAACCAGAACTTTTGAGTAATCGTTCTTGCTCATATAGTTTTTGAATCCGCTCTGCATCAAGTAAAAGGGTTTTCTGTTTTTGTTGCCATTTAGCAACTAAGCGACTTACTGAAATGCGCGAATCTTGTTTGAGTCTATCAATTATATCAACTGATACATCTTTTTGCCCTAATAATTGAGCAATCTGTGCGACCGTCATTTGCTTTATATTCAATGGTGAGTACCTCCAGATTGTAGTAGCATTAGGTAAATTCACGATGACTAGCTTCTATTCCTGCTAGTTACATCAGAAAAGATTATATATTATCGCTGTAATTTACTTAGTTCGTCATATATCGTTAATTTGTAGAATTTTCTTTCTTATAGGCAGGAGTTTTTTTTAATTTGTTGAACTATTAATTGATAAATTTTATAATATTGGGAGGAAATTTAATGAAGAAAAAATTATTATTGATGATTATGACACTGTGTTTTATAATGGGGTTTGCTAGTACAGCGTTAGCTCGTGATATTATAGTCGAAAACCATACAAACTTTAGCATGCATCAATTATTCATCACAGCGGATCATAAACGTGGTTGGGGGCCAAATTTATTATCTAGTCGTGTGCGCCCTGGTGGAGACACCGTGGTTTCTCTAAATCATAGAACGAGTAAAGTATTGTTTAAAGTGAAAGTAATTGAAAGAGTCCGTGGCGAGAAACGTGAATATGTATGGCATGATATGAATTTGCATGACATTCGCCGAATTACATTATTTTACAATCATCATGCTCATACCCCTACGTTTCGATTACATGAAAATTAATGTGGTATCATCAGATATAGAAAAAGACGGCAACTATATGCCGTCTTTTTCTATATCTGATGCCCTGTTATAACGCACTACGGTTCATGCCTTACTGATTATTCAGGTCTATCTAATGTAAAAGTACCTAATTTAGTATCACGGAATTCTTTAAGAATCAGCCGTCTAGTTTTCTCATAATCCACTATACCGCCACTTCGCAAACAACCACGACGTCTTCCAATCAATTCTAATAAGGCAGTAGCATCTTCCGGCAAAGGTGCTGTTAATTTATAGCGTTCAATAAGTCGCTGGCTATATTGTTCACGTAGTAACGTTAACATATGAACCATGACTTTTTCAATATCATAGATATCATCCTTGATAGCACCCGTGATCGCTAATCGAAATCCAACCACCGGATCTTCAAATTTGGGCCACAATACCCCTGGTGTATCTAATAATTCTAAGTTTCTACCAATCTTAATCCATTGTTTTCCGCGAGTAACCCCAGGCTTATTCGCAGCATTCGCTACATGCACGCCATTTAACTTATTAATTAAAGAAGATTTCCCAACATTAGGAATCCCTAAAATCATAGCTCGTACTGCTCGAGGATTGACTCCTCTGTCGACCAATTTTCTTGCTTTGGCATTACCTAGCTGTTCTACTTGGCTAACGAGTGCTTTGGTACCTTTCCCGGTCATAGAATCTAATGCGACTACTTGTAAACCTTGATCATGGAAGGTTTTGATCCATTGTTTTGTCCATTCAGGATCAGCTAAATCTGCTTTATTAAGAGCTACGACTCGGGGTTTTCCTTCCAGCAATTCATTCATCACGGGATTGGCACTACTGACTGGAATCCGGGCATCAAGTAGCTCTATCACTACATCTACTAATTTTAAGTTGGCACGCATCATACGTAAGGCTTTTGTCATATGTCCAGGAAACCAGTTAATGTTTAAATCATCCATTCTTATCACTCTCTACAATACTATTTTTCATTTCGCTCCGTCATCGTATCGCTAAGGCACAAAAGACACGAAGGAATAAAAGTCCCTCGTGTCCTTCTTATATAAGTATTTTAACTCTATGGAAGGGTTTTTATGTTATCAATTGGCCAAAATATCATAACCGCTTTTCCTTTAATCATTTCTAGCGGCACAAAGCCAACATCACGAAAACGACTATCTTCCGAGTTGTTGCGATTATCGCCCATTACAAAGATATGTCCAGCAGGCACAGTCGCCAGTGGATAGGAGCCACGGGTTTTTTCCAAAATATATGTTTCATTTAGAAGTTGACCATTCAAAAAGACGCGGCCATCTTTTATTTCTATCGTATCGCCAGCAACACCAATAACTCGCTTGATAAAGTCACGACTTGGATCTTTCGGATATCGAAAGACGAGTACGTCTCCTTTTTCAGGAGCTTTAAAACGATAAATAAATTTATTAACAACCAATCGTTCGCTATTGACTAAAGTGGGACGCATGGATGGTCCTTCTACCATATATAACTCAACGATAAAATATCTGATAAAAAAGGCTAATACTACAGCAATAAGGATCGAAATTACCCAATCTTTTATTTCTTCTCCCAAATGATTTGGTTCCTCATTTGATTTGGTTGGTTCCTCTTCCATTTTTTTATTATTCACTGCTCAACCTCCCTTGTGAATGAAGAAAAGGGACTGAAAACAGTCCCCTACATTACTTCTAACGTCTTTCTTTAATACGTGCTGCTTTACCTTTAAGCTTACGCAAATAATATAGTTTCGCACGACGTACGATACCTTTACGTACTACTTCGATTTTGTCTAGACGTGGGGAATGTACTGGGAAAGTACGTTCTACGCCAACATTATAAGAAACACGTCTTACTGTGAAAGTCTCACGTATTCCACCATTGCTTCTACCAATTACTACACCTTCAAACATCTGGATACGCTCACGAGTACCCTCGACAACTTTAACATGAACACGTACAGTATCTCCTGGTTTGAATGCAGGAATGTCCTGACGTAATTGTTCTTGTTCTAATGCTTGAATAATATTCATAAATATTTCCTCCTTATCCAGACGTTCATGTCAATCGTTTATTGTACAGTGGACCGCCCGTTACACCTTAAAAATTATAACATATTTTAGTTATAATTTCAAGTTATATATTGTATTTTTATAGACAATCTCATGCCCACCATTTTTCCCCTAATAAGCGGTCTAAAATAATGGCAACAGCAGCTCGTACTGGCAAATGGTTATAGTCACCAGGTCCATAAATTGGTTCTAAAATATAATCAAAGTCTGCCATAACTGAATTTTCAATTCCCCATCCAGTACCAAATAAAATGAGATAAGGTTTCCCAGAGCTTGCAATTTGACTACGCATATTGTTATACGATATAGAATTTGGGAACTGACGAGCATCAGTAGTAATGATGATAGGGCGAGTGCCTTCACATTCCGTAATATATTCCACAGCACTGTTGATATCCGATTTAATATCTAGCACGCTAAAAGCTTCAAGGCGATCCGGATTATACGTTCCACCATAGCCCCGTTGCCAATAATCCATGATTTCCTGTGCTAATTTAGTTTGACTTTCATGAGGATGGATAATGAAATATTTTTTCAGATCATAGGTACGTGAAGTACGAGCAATATCATGAATATCAAAATTAGTAATGGCTGTTGTAATGACTTCATTATTTTTATTGTAAATTGGATAATGTACGAGGCCCAGGTAAATCGGTAATGACATCCTAACCTCCCGTTTGTTCAGCGATGATTTCTTTTAATAATAGAGCATCATCTGGACTTAATTCTTTATTTTTCAGTAAATCTGGTCGTCGTTCCAGTGTATTTTTGAGCGATTGTTTATGGCGCCACCGGTTAATTTTGGCGTGATCACCAGACAAAATAATCTCTGGTACTTCCATGCCTTCAAATTCCCGAGGGCGAGTATATTGCGGATATTCGAGTAAACCATTATAGAAAGAATCCTGTGGTGCTGAGCTACTAGAGCCAAGAACACCAGGTATCATGCGCGCAACAGAATCAGCAACAACCATTGCTGGTAGTTCGCCCCCCGTCAACACATAGTCACCAATTGAGATGGCTTCATCTGCTAAATGTAGTCTGACCCGTTCATCAACGCCTTCATAATGTCCGCAGAGCAAAATAAGTTGCTCATAACTTGCAAGTTCTTTCACTTTTTCTTGATCCAGGCGATAACCGCCTGGACACATTAAAATAATACGTCGATTTGCAATATTACTTGTAGTGACAATATGGTTTACAGCTCTAAATAAGGGATCTGGTTTCATAACCATACCAGATCCACCACCAAACGGCGTATCATCAACAATATGATGTTTATCAAACGTAAAATCTCGGGGATTTACTACATTGATTTCTAGGAGCTCCGCTGTTTGAGCTCGTTTTAACATGCTGTGACCACAGGGCCCAGCAAACATTTCAGGAAATAAAGAAACAAAGTCAATACGCATCTTTAATCCCATTCCTCTTGTAATTTTACAATCATTTTTTCTGCAGCAATATCAATATGTAATACAACGGTTTTTAAAGCAGGAATCAATAACGGTTGCTTATCTTTTTGTTCTACAATATAAACATCATTACTACCAGTCTGTAAAACATCCGATACTTTTCCGAGATATTCCTCTTGATCGTTATATACAGAAAGTCCAATAATGTCAAAAACATGATAATGACCTTCTGGTAATGGTACTAAATCTTTACGTTCAATTTGAATCAGTTTATCTCGTAAATTTTCAACAGCATTTCGATTCGTAAGACCAGCAAACTTTAATAATACAAATTGCTGATGATAACGAACACTTTGCACAGGTAAACGAGTGCCATCATCTAACAGTGCTGTTTTAAGACTTTTAAAACGTTCAGGGAAATCCGTCATTGGCATCACACGGACTTCACCCTGTACACCTTGAGGTGCAACAATTTTTCCTATTGTTATCATTTGATCAAACATGATATTTAGTTTCTAAAAGCGATGATTTTGCCGTCTTCCAACAAAATTTCAGCGCTCATAAATTCATGTAAATCATCGCCAACTTTTAAAGTAACGATTTGCTCTAAATTTCCTTGTGCTATTTCAGCACCAATTTCTAATTCTTCTGTTTCTTTTAGTTTTGCCATCATTTGATTTTTAAAATCAACACGTTTTTGATTTTCACCATCAATATGTTGGCGAAGAGCTGGAAGTCCCTGTGCGTCTACTTGCGCTTGCTCTTCCATCATACGTTTCGATTGAAACGCAATCTGCTGCAATTCCATATCTACTCGATTAATATTTTCTTGAATATCAGCTGTTAAGCGTTGTTTCAAATCCTCAGTTACTTTAGCTTTTATGGTAATTGGGCACTTTAGTGTAATGCTTTCCATGTAAATCCCACCCTTTCAAAATTGCTGGAAAAGGCTCATCTGCTATGAACACCTTGTGCGTCACCTGCATTTGAACCTTTTTCAATAGTATTTATAAATTTACAGTTTTTATTACAATAGCTAGATGATTTCTACCATTACTTTTTTGTTTTCACGAATCGCCGCAGCTTTTACAACAGTACGCATTGCTTTCGCAATACGTCCTTGTTTGCCTATGACTTTCCCCATATCTTCAGAAGATACATGAAGACTGTAGATGGTAGTATTCGCGTTAGCATCAGTCACTTCTGAAACACTAACTTCATCTGGATTTTTAACTAACGCTTTGGCAATAACTCCAACTAATTCTTTCATAGTTATTATGCCTCTTTCTTTGTACGCTTTAGTTCATCCCATTTTTTCATAAGACCAACCTTACTAAATAAAGATTTTACAGTATCAGTAGGTTGTGCACCATTTTGCATCCAACTAATAGCTTTCTCTTCATCAATTTTAATAATTGCTGGTTCAACAGTGGAATCATAATGTCCCAAAGTTTCGATAGAACGTCCATCACGTGGTGAACGGGAATCAGCTACAACAATACGATAGAAAGGATGTTTTTTCGCACCCATACGTGTTAAACGAATTTTTACTGCCACAAGAATCACCTCCTTCATAGAATATCATGGTATTTATTATTTAGACATAAAGGGCATTTTAAAACCCCCAAAGCCTTTTTTACCCATTTTTTGCATATCTTGAAATTTTTTCATCATTTTCTTAGCTTCGCTAAATTGCTTGATGAGTTTATTGACATCTTGTACTTTCGTACCACTACCTAGGGCAATGCGTTTTCGACGACTACCATTAATGATAGAAGAATCACGTCGTTCTTTTTTCGTCATCGAACGAATAATAGCTTCCACTCGTGCTAATTCTTTTTCATCAATTTTTACGTCTTGTAGTTTTTTTAGATTTCCCATGCCTGGTAACATACCAAGCAATTGATCAAGAGGACCCAGTTTACGTACTTGTTGCATCTGATCTAGAAAATCATCTAAATTAAAATCATCTTTGCGAAACTTTTTTTCCATTTCTTTGGCTTGTTCGATATCAATGGAAGCACTGGCCTTTTCAATCAGGCTCATCACGTCACCCATACCTAGAATACGAGAAGCCATACGATCCGGATGAAATGCTTCTAAAGCGTCAAGTTTTTCGCCTTGACCTGTAAATTTAATCGGACAACCGGTAACGGCTTTAATCGATAACGCCGCACCACCGCGAGCATCGCCATCTAACTTCGTAAGAATCACACCATCAAGGCCTAGATCCTTATTGAAAGATTCGGCTACTGCTACTGCATCTTGTCCTGTCATAGCATCGACTACGAGGAGTATTTCATGTGGTTTAACCGTTTGTTTTATTGATTTTAGCTCTTGCATCAATTCTTCATTGATATGTAGACGACCAGCCGTATCAATAATTACAGTATCTCTAGTATAAGACAGAGCATATTCAATTGCCTGTTTGGCAATTTGCACAGCATCTTTACATTCTTCCATAGCAAATACAGGAATATCTAACTGTCCACCTAATACTTGCAGTTGTTTGATTGCAGCAGGACGATAGATGTCAGCCGCTACTAACAATGGACGCTTACTCTGCTTTTTGAGCATATGAGCGAGCTTACCAGCCGTTGTTGTTTTACCAGCACCTTGAAGACCCACTAGCATAATTACGGTTGGGGGCCGAGAGGAAACGGTAATCCGGCTTTGTGTACCACCCATCAAATTGGTTAATTCATCATTTACAATCTTTATTACAAACTGGGCAGGTGTCAGACTTTCCATGACTTCTTGTCCAATTGCTTGTTCTTTTATCTTAGCAATAAAATCTTTAACAACTTTAAAATTAACATCTGCTTCGAGTAAGGCCATCCGTACTTCTCGCATGGCTTCATTGACATCAACTTCTGTTAATTTCCCTTTGCCTCTTAACTTTTTAAAAGTTTGTTGTAATTTATCGGCTAAACCCTCAAAAACCATATTACACCTCTTTTGAATAGTCTAACAAACCACTGAGTTCTTTTACTGCCAATTCTATTTCTGGTAGTTGTTGTAACGTTGTTGGCAACTTTTCAATCAATTCATATATATGTTGCATCGTTTGCTGTTCACGTTGATAACGTTCGACAAACTTTAATTTATCTTCATAATCAAAGAGTATTTGTTCTGCCCGTTTCAAAATATCATGAACGGCTTGTCGTGATATATCGAGCTCACTGGCAATTTCGCCTAATGAAAAATCATTTAAGTAATGCATTTCTAGCGAAAAACGTTGTTTATCAGTCAATAATGTACCATAAAAATCAAATAATATGATAATGCGCAAGACTTTTTCTAACATGATTACCACCTTTTTTGAGCAGGACAATTACACTACTTGCATAGTATAAACAATAAACAGGTGGTTGTCAAGTGTTTTTACTTGTCACCAAATAATGCCTTTACAAAATCTTGTGGCACAAACGGACGAAGGTCACTTGCAGTTTCTCCGACTCCAATCCATTTGACAGGTAAATTGAGTTCTGATTTAATCGCGACAACTACGCCACCTTTGGCTGTACCATCGAGCTTCGTCAATACAATACCTGATAATGAAGCTGCTTCTCCAAAAACTTTTGCCTGATTAATAGCGTTTTGCCCTGTTGTAGCATCAAGCACCAATAATGTTTCATGAGGAGCATCAGGAATTTCGCGACCAATCACACGACTTATTTTTTTTAGTTCTTCCATTAGATTGGACTTCGTATGTAAACGCCCAGCTGTATCAATAATGAGCATGTCTACTTTTTTTGCTTTTGCGGATTGCACCGCATCAAAGGCTACAGCGGCAGGATCAGATCCTTCATTATGCTTAATGACTTCACTGCCTGATCGTTGTCCCCAAATTTCTAATTGATCAATGGCTGCTGCCCGGAAAGTATCAGCGGCCGCCAACATCACTTTTAATCCTTGTTCATGGTAATACTGAGCCAACTTACCAATCGTCGTAGTTTTGCCTACACCATTCACACCAACAATCACCATGACGGTAGGACCACTCGTGGCCATTCGGTTTTCTGCTACATCAGCGGCAAGCATTTCACTGATTTTAGCTTGTAAAAACGGTTTTAAATCTTCAGGAGAATTGATCTCTTTATTTTTAATACCTTGTTTGATATCAGCCATCAATTTCGTTGTCGTTTGTATACCAACATCTGCTGATAATAAGATGACTTCCAAATCATCAAGCAACTCCTCATCAATGGTAGCATAACCAATGACTAGCTGTTCAATTTTTTCTGTAAAACTTTTTCTCGTTTTGTCCAATCCTGCTTTTAACCTATCAAAAAATCCCATATTATAGTTCCTCCATTATTTTATTTATCCTGTTTTTTCCATTAGTTTAACCGAAACTAAACGCGATATTCCTGATTGCTCCATTGTGACGCCATAGATAACCGTTGCCACTTCCATTGTTCCTTTGCGATGAGTTACAACAATAAATTGAGTATGTTTTGCATAATCGCGGAAAAACTCACTCAAGCGCTCGACATTCGCCTCATCCAAAGAGGCATCAATTTCATCGACGACAATTAAAGGCGCAGGGCGATACGTTAGAACAGCAAATAACAAGGCGATAACCGTTAATGTTCGCTCACCACCTGATAATAATACTAGATTCTGTAGTTTTTTCCCTGGTGGCTGGACAATAATTTCAATTCCAGTACTTAGCATATTTTCAGGATCCATTAATTTTAATTGAGCTTGTCCTCCACCAAATAAACGACTAAAAATATCGCCAAAAAATTCATTGATTTTGGTAAAGGCTTCTATAAATTTTGTTGACATCGTTTTATCGATATCGGCGATAATAGACGCTAAATATTCTTGGGCCGATAGTAAATCTTGCGATTGTTTTTGTAAAAAATCATATCGATTTTGTAGATTCGTATATTCAGCTACCGCTGCATGATTTACAGGACCTAAGGCGGCAATTTTAGTTTCTAATTGGCGAGCAAGGCGGCTTAATTGATCAGCGCTACCTTCGCAACAAAGTTCTTTTGCCTCCTCCATTGTTAACGAAAATTGTTGTTCTAATCGTTCTCTGGCATGGGTTACTTCATATGTATATTTGGTCGCTAGTAAATCCGCCTCGTGTAGACGGGTTTGTAAATCACTTTGTTTGCGATGCAATTCTTTTAATTCTTTTTCTAGTTGTTGTAAATTGGCAAGAACATTTAGTTTTACCACATATTGATCTTTATGTCCTTGTTCATCTTTACTTTTTTGCGCGGCTATATCTTGCTGCTTCTCCGTGAGTGTTAGGAGTTCTTGATTTGTTTGTTCCATTTGCATTATGAGATCATTTCTATCGCTGTTTAGACGTTCAATTTGAAGTTGTAGTGCTTGTTTTGATTGCTCATCTTGCTGACAGTTATTGATCATAGCAGTGAGTTCTTGTTGAACTGATGTTAATCCAATTTTCACATCTGTAATACTGAGTTGTAATTCTTCTTTAGTTTGCTGCAATGTTGCAAATTTTTCTTGCCAAAGAGTAAGACTTTGTTGATGCTGGTTATCACGACTTTCTAGGTCTGCAATGGTTGCTAGTGCGCTTGTTAACTCTTGTTGTAATTGTTTTTTTTCGTCGATACAACTATGCTGTTCTTCTACGATGCTTGTCATCGCGAGGCTCATTCGCTTTCGATCTAGTTCCATTTGTTCTGTATGAATCGCAATTTCTGCTTGGCGAACCTCGATTTGCTGGCGTTGCTTTTGCAGTAGAAGAAATTCTTCATCCATTTTTTTTATTTCAGTTCTAAAAATGCTGACTTGCTCTTGTACTTGCGTTAATGTAACCTGCAAATGATCTAGCTTCTGTTTGATTGTTGCAATGGTATTACCACGACTTAGAAAACTACTTTCCTTTTTATTAATACTACCACCGGTCATGGATCCACCTGGATTTAATAGTTCTCCATCTAAGGTAACAATTTTTACGGAGAATCCATGTTGTTTGGCAATTTTTAAAGCAACATCGATATTTTCTGCAATAATCGTACGCCCTAGTAGCGATTCAATAATCAGGCGATAACGTGGTTCTACTTTAACAAGATTTGCAGCAAAGCCAAATGAACCAGTTGCCTTCGATGCCAAAACTTCATTGTCACGTGGTCGTAGTGGTTTGATCGTATCGAGTGGCAAAAAAGTAGCGCGTCCTAAATTTTTGGTTTTCAAAAAATACATAGCTTGTTTAGCAATTTCCGCATTTTCCGTAATAATATGTTGCAATGCACCACCCAAAGCAATCTCAATAGCCGTTACATAGTTATCAGGCACAGTTAAAATTTGAGCCACTGCACCACAAATACCACTACGCCATGGATCATTGCTTTTTAATACGCTTTTAATGCCACGAGCAAAGCCTTCATATTCATTTTGCATGTTTGATAGTATTTTAAACCGTGAAGTGAATTCATTGACCTGTATAGTAAGCTGCCTTTCTTCTTGGGTAATAGTTTGCAGATGTTTTTCTTTTTCTTGTTTACTATGATGTAAGGTATGATTTTTATTTTGTAGCTGATCCAGATTGGCTTTAACAACTTGTTGTTCTATTAACAGTTGATTATATGCCACTTGTATATGATCGGATTGCTTCGTATATTCTTGATGTTTTTGGTCAATATCCTTCTGACGGACTTCTATGCGTTCTAAGTCACGCTCAATGGTCGTGACCTTATTGCGTTCTCCAACAATTTCGTGTAAATAATTAAAAGTCTTTTCTTGATTCTGATCCAGTTGCTGCTTGGTTTGCTCAATATCAGTGAGGATCTTTTGGTAAGATACATTTTTATCAACAAGTAGACCTTGGCTTTTTTCAGCTATCACTTGTTTGATCGTAATCGCATTTTTTACTGCATCGATCTTGGATTCAAATTCACTTTTTTGTTTGTCAATCCGAATCCGCTCATCATTAATACGATCACTGCTACGTTGCCCTTGGATCATTCGTTCTTTTAATACCGAAATTTTTCCGTTCATCTTTTCTAGTTCGGTATCAGCATGATTGATTGCATTGGTATAAGAAGTAAGTCGTTCATCGACCTCTATCAGTTGGTTGGTGCACCTTATTTTTTCCGCTTCTTTTAAATTGAGATTCGTACTCATCGCAACCTCTTGCTCGGAAAGGTGATTTTTTTGAAGGGTAGCGCTTTCTACCATTTTTTCTGATTTTTCTAATATATGTAATAAAAGAGTCACTTGGCATGAAATGAATTCGGAGTGTAGTGTATTATACTGCTTCGTACGCTCCGCACTTTCAGCGAGAGGAACAAGCTGGATTTCAATTTCATTTGTTATATCCGATACCCTAATTAGATTTTGTGTAGTATCGTCTAACTTGCGTAGTGCCTCTTTTTTACGTTGTTTATATTTGCTGATTCCAGCTGATTCTTCAAATAGTAAACGACGTTCTTCCGGTTTACTATTTAATATTTCATCCACTTTATTTTGTCCAATAACAGTCATGGCATCACGCCCTAGCCCTGTATCAGCTAATAATTCATAAATATCTTTTAAACGACAAAGCCCTTTGTTAATGAAATATTCACTATCTCCTGAGCGATATACACGCCTAGTAATAATCACTTCGTTAAAATCGATAGGAAGAGTACCATCGCTATTATCAAATGTTAATGATACCTCTGCGATCCCTAAAGGTTTACGCCCTGAGCTACCAGCAAATATAATATCTTCCATTTTGGTACCGCGTAAGTTACGAATACTCTGTTCTCCAAGTACCCAACGAATGGCATCTGAAATGTTACTTTTGCCACTACCATTCGGTCCAACAACAACCGTAATACCAGATCCAAATTCAATTTCTGTTTTATCCGCAAAAGATTTAAAGCCATACGCTTCAAGTCTACGTAATTGCAAGCAACATCACCACACATCTTATTATAAATTTCATCATCCTAACTTGTAAAGTGTATCATGTACTAGTTGTTTATACAATAAACTTAATAAAGAAAACTTGACTTCGGTCAAGCCTCAGCGCAGACCGAAGTCTTAGTTGCCCTTACTTAGAATCAAGAAAGTGTTATACTTT
>CAXYVG010000031.1:0-35961 GCA_964292325.1 uncultured bacterium
ATTTAATAAAAAAAACAAAAAAAGATCCTGCCTATGCAAGATCTCATACATTTATATTCGGGGCAACGGAGCTCCCCCAACATCAAATCAAAGTCCACCCTAACTTTGACCGACTATTAACTCCGTTGCTTCATAGATCAGTATATCACAAAATATAGGACTATAAAAGGGCAATCTATATAATAGACTACTCTTTTTGTACTAAAGATATCATCTCAACTACTTTATTGATTAATGTCTTATTCAAATATTGACGATTTTTACATGTTAGAATATAGTGACTTAGCCGCTTTGCAGGGAAAAGTATCGGGATACTGCTATTACTTACATTGACACTTACATCCTCATTTGTAAATAAAACAATCCCTTCCACCCATACATTAATCCCTTGTTCTTTTAGAAATTTAGATAATTTATAAACCTGCCCCTTGACCTGTTTGACAGGATTATTCATTGGTTTTGAATAACGACCCCCACCACGGCCAATTTTATGTTGCATCCATTGAGCAGCTTCTGCATCACCGACAATTTTACCATTGTGATTTTTCACTTCAATAATATATACGCCCTTCATACCAACAATAATTAAATCCGTTTCTTGACCATAATTTTGATATGAAATCGTAACATTGGTAAAAATATGATACCCGGCAGGCAACTGCAATGCTTGATCGAGTCCTAAAGTCTCCCCTTTGGCACCAGAACGAAAAATAATACCCCGTTTAATATAATAACTAGCCAACACCATAAATATCATAACTGGTAAGAAATAATACCAATTATCGACCTTCACTTTCTGAACAAATATAATATAAAAGGATATTAGTACCAATGCCAGAAATAGAATGCCTGCAATTAAGTTCCGGTTCGATTTACTACTTAAATTATTATTTCCTTTATGAAATTCAGCCATACTACTCTCCTAAGCTTTTCAAACTTTTCTCATTTTAACGATTGTCTGTAACATATGTAATCTGTTATATATAGGATAAATATTCTTCTTAAAAACAAAAAAACCTCTATCCAAATACAACTCTTCTATTTTAATCCTTATTCCACAAAAAATATACGCCTCCCAACAAAAATTGTCAGAAGGCGTATACTAAATTCACTACTACTTTATTTTCTGTTTATGGTTTAACAGTAGCCTTAAACATTTGTTTACCATCTTTCATTTCAATAATAACTGCACTCTTTACAGCATCATGTGTAGCATTCAAAGTAGTTGCCCCTGTGATTGCCATAAAGTCTTTCGTTGCTGCTAAGGCTTCACGGATTTTTTCAGGTTCAGCACTATTTGCACGTTTCATAGCATCAATTAACACATTTATCGCATCATAGCTCAATACTGCCATTGCATCTGGAGCTTGTCCATATTCTTTTTTGTATGCTTCAACAAAAGCCTTTGAACTAGCACTTGTATCATCAACAGAATAATGATTTGTGAAATATGTATTATTCAAAGGAGCCGCTGTTGCAATTTCCACCAATTTAGGTGAATCCCAACCATCTCCACCAATAATCGGTACTGTAATACCAATTTCACGTGCCTGTTTTACAATCTTGCCCACTTCTTCATAATAACCTGGAAGATAAATCACTTCAGGGTTCAATGCTTTTACTTTCGTCAAAATTGTTTTGAAATCCTGATCCTTTTGCAAATATGCTTCTTCCGCTAACACGGTACCATTGCCTTTAACGAAGGCATCTTTAAAGAAAGAAGCTAGGCCCTTACTATAGTCACTGCTGCTGTCAACCAACATAACAGCCTTGTTTAATTTTAATGTATTCAAGACAAAGTTTGCACCAACCGTTCCTTGGAAAGGATCGATAAAGCACACACGAAAAGTATAGTCTTTCACTTTTCCACTTTTTTCATCCACTGTTACCTTAGGATTGGTTGCCCCTACTGCAATATAAGGCAATTTGCTAACTTCAGCTACATTCGAAGATGCAATTGCGTTTGAACTAGAAAATGTACCAGTTACAGCTACTACTTTATCTTGTGTTGCAAGTTTTGTCATAGCATTTGCCGCTTCTGATGGCTCACTTTTATTATCAGCAATCACTGCTTCTAGTTGTTTACCAAGGACACCGCCTTTCGCATTGGCTTCTTTAATTGCCATTTTTGCGCCATTAGCCCCTGATGTTCCCATGGTTGCATTGCCACCAGTCATTTCATTGATAACACCAATTTTAATATTTTTTGAAGCGGAACCACCGCAACCTGTCAAAACCGCTGCGACCAACAAGGTAACCATTGATACTACGATCCATTTACAACTCATCTTACTCATAATCAAATTCCCCTTTTCTGCATTGTCTTAACTGCACCTTCAACGAATTTCCCGGTCTCCTCTAGAAGAACTTCCAGGTAAACTACACTCTCTACTCATATTCTTCTCTTGTCCCATACGAAATAAGAGTCATACAACATGAAAGAGCCAAACCATAAAATGATTTGACTCTGGATAAACAAATAGTAAACATCACATGATGTTTTCTGTACCACAATATAAAGAATTTATATTGCGAATTTGTCTCTGTCCTTTTGCCTGAGAGTTTTGCCAGCAATATAAAATTGCTATATTTCACCTTCGGCGCCCTATGTGAGGGTCTCTCCAGAGTTCTGTCCATTTACGATTTTACTCAGTAGTCTGAGTGCCTGAGAGTATTATTCCTTCGGCGGGCCACAACAGCCTCTCTCCCGTAAATTTCATCCAGTAAATATGTAGTTTTAAAAAGCACATGTAAAGCAAGTATTATTATAAAACAATCGAGTCATTTATTCAATAATAAATTATACACCTTTGACAAAATACACAACGACGATAATCACTGCCATCACTAATCGATAGATTGTAAAGATAGCAAAGTTGTTTTTTTGAAGATATTTAAGTAGAAAGCTAATACAAAAAAGTCCTTCGATCGCCGAAGTCACTGTACCAACTGGGCAATCGATTTGTATATCCATATGGTCATTACGGCGTAGTATCAACAGCTATAATGTTAATATCACTGATAATAAATACATCTAATACCTCTTTCAGATCTTTAGATAGAGTAACATTATGACCAACACCTATATCATTTAAAGCAATCTGAAGTCCTGCTTGAAAAGCAGGAGTGAGCAAAACTGATGGATTAGGGGAAATAATTGTGCTTAAATTTCTATACAAAAAAACTTCCACTGCATCCTCAACATCCGTATTCGCTACAATCACTTGTCGGAGTAACTCATTATCCATATTACACCTCTATTATACTAATAATATCTAGTATATGGTGTTACTATCGTTTCGCTACCACGTCTACCGTTATTGAAATGCTACCCTACTTCATAATACTAGGGATTTTTAGATCCGTATCTACTTCTTTATCGTATTCTACACCACTAAATCCAAAACCGAATAAACGAAAGAAGTCATCACGATACCCTGCTACATCGGAGAGCTGTGCTACATTCTCGTTTACAACGTTTTTCCATAATGACAACACTTCTGTCTGCACATCATCTCGCATTTCCCAGTCGTCAAGACGAATCCGCCCTTTTTCATCTACAGATATCGTAGAGGTATATAATTTTTCTGCAAATAAACGATAGATTTGTTCCACACAGTTCTCATGAATATTTTTGTCTTTCATAACCTTAAATAGTAAGGACATATAAAGAGACATGCCAGGAATAGCAGTACTTGCTTGCGTCACTAATGCTTTATTAACGGAAATAAATGCCCTGCCCCCTGTTTTACTAAGCTTGCTATGTATATTTTGCGCAGCTGCCTCTAAACTTTCTTTTGCCTTGCCGATCGTTCCTTCTCTGTATATAGCAGCTGTGATATCCGGTCCAAGATAGGAATAACTGATTGTTGTCGCATCAGGAGCAAGAACCCCTCCATCATGCAATGCTTCGATCCACATCTCCCAATCCTCTCCACCCATTACGCCTATCGTTTGTTGTATCTCTTCATCGGTGGCTGGATCAAGCGTGATCTCAGATACTTTTTCAGTATGAAAGTCAATATTTTTACTAGAAAAAGGCATTTCTATTGATTTAATGGAAGAAACCAACGTTTGCCCGGTAACTGGATGCACCCGCCTTGGAGACGCAAGGCTATAAACAACCAAGTCAACCTGTCCTAAATCTTTTTTTATTAGTTCTACCACTTGTTCCTTTATCGTTGTAGAAAAAGCATCCCCATTAATACTTTTTGCATAATGATTTTCTGATTTTGCAGCCTTTTCAAATTCTACAGTATTATACCATCCAGCGCTCGCTGTCTTATTACCAGTTGCAGGTTTTTCAAAAAATACACCAATCGTATTGGCTCCAGAGCAAAAAGTAGCCGCAATTCTCGAAGCCAATCCATAACCAGTCGATGCACCAATGACAAGAACATTTTTAGGTCCTACAACCGGCTTTTGTATCTTTACATAATGGATCTGCTCTTGCACAGAATGGGCGCAACCTTCCGGATGTGCTGTAGTGCAAATAAATCCTTTACATTTAGGTTTAATAATCACAATGATCTCCTTCTTTTCTATCATCTAGTATTTTTTTGTATAAACTTCTTAACCCACCTACTCGTTACGCAAATTTCGCATAAAGCTCATATGGAGTAGTATATTACATTTTACCATGATCCACATCTCTTTCCTATGAATTTTTACGTTTTTTTCCTATTTTGTCCATTTTAAGATATGCAAACATAGAGCAATTCTCTGATGCATATCTTAAATAAACTGCTATCGTTTCTGAAACGATAGCAGTTTTTCATTCTTTATTCTCATCTAAATACTCTCGTATGATTTTCCATTGATTTTTCTTGTCATCAAAAGAGATCGTATGTGCTGGACTGGTTGATGACATTTTTATAAATGTCATATCATCATATTGCTCAAAACCAACGTATTTTTTAAACGATGCATATGCCTTGCCACCATTAAAAATAACATACTCTATATTTGGATACATAGTAAACAATGAAGAAAAGTCATTTACCCTTTCCTCTTTTATATTCGAATCCAAACTTCCTTCTCGGTAGCAAGATTCAATCACATCCCACAGTGCAATCCTATTTCTTTTTAAAAATTCGATTTTTTCTTCATATTTTTCGAGCAGAGGTACATCAAACAAGGAGAATATGATCTGCCAAAATTGGTTTCTTTTATTTGCATAGTATTGCTCTTTTTGTAATGATTCAACTCCTGGCATAGAGCCTAGTATTAATATTTTTGAGTCTGCATTAATAATTGCTTTAAAAGATTTTATATTTGCCAATATAATCCCCCCACTTACAAACGGGTAAGTCGATTTCTTCCATTTTTTTTCGAAGTATATAACGCCTTATCAGCCCTTTGAAAAAAGCTTTCTTTGTGATCATCCAGACGCATTTGCGTAACTCCAATACTAACCGTTACTGTCACTGCAAACTTATCCGCTGGAAAAAACTCTTCTTTCATGAATGATTGACGAATTTTTTCTCCAATCAAAGCGGCATCCTCACATATTATACTGGGCATCAAAAGTACAAACTCTTCACCACCATAACGAAAAGCCATTTGTTCTTCCTCAACTACGTTTAAAAGAATTTCGCCAAGGCGAATAATGACCTGATCGCCTTCCCAATGCCCATATGTATCGTTATACGATTTAAAATTATCAATATCGAGTACCATGATTGATAGAGGTCTCTCGCATTGCAAAGCAACCTTCATTTCCTCATTTATTTTCATATCAAAAAATCTCTTATTAAACAGCCCTGTCATTCCATCCGTAAGACTTAAATCACGGTACCATTTCACTCTTTTATTCAGCACTTCGCCTTTTATTCTTAAGGTTTTCATACGGTCGGCCAATGCAAGTGATAGTAAGATGGACTCACTCGCCGTCGCTAATAATAAATAATTTACAGCTACAAATATCCCTGGCAAATAAGCTGCTAAAGACCAAATAATAATTCCAATCGCTAAAACGCCCCAGGCAATCATATAATAACGCGCCGCTCTAAATCCTTGTGAAAAACGAATCGCTGCTACGATTATGATAAAAACAGGGCCCAAAATACCAAGCGCATGAGCAATTTGATTTGCTACAATATTATACCCCAAAACCCCTAAAATACCCTGCAAAATAGCTCCTATTACAAGCCCACTGAGCACCTTATCTAAACGGGGAAGTGTATTCTCTATCTGAAGAAAATTTCTGGTAAAATAGATAGAGCAAACAAAGGCTCCCGCTAACCAAACCCAAAAAATGGCGTTGTATATCTGGTAGGGAATGTCAATGAGCATTCTAAGATGCCCATGCACCTGAAATTGATATAAAAACATAAATCCAATATATAAAACATAAAATAAATATGCTTTGTCTCGTAAAACACTAAAAATAAATAAATTAAAAATTAGCATTGCTAATAAAATGCCATAAAATGCACCGAATCCTAGGTTTTTTAAAAGCATTTCGCTAATAAAATCATCCGCCTTCCACACTTGTATAGACAAACGCAGAGCCGAAGTACTTTCTAAGCGGAGATAAACAAACTTTTGTTTATCAAATTGATTGGTAAGCTGAAACACCCACGTATTATCCATAATATCACAATTACTACGTGCTCGGCTTACCCCTACTTCTTTTACAATATAATGATTTTCAAAATTAGAATCCCGACTACTTATCGGTATATATATATTAATTTTATCAATGTTAGGATTATTCAATTGAAGTAGCTGCCCAGCCATCATATCCCCCGCATTGGGCGATAGTAGTTTAAACCGTACCCAATAAACAGATTGGGTAATACCTAAAGAAAGTGTTTGTTCTGGGTATGGTTTATATCGGCTTGCATAACTTTCTCCGCTGATTTCATCAAAACTATAAGTCCCCATTACATCTTCGATGATTTCAAAATCAGATATCACATAGTAGCCATCACCCATATACTCTTTCGCTAACACACTCTCGGATTCTATCACTGCAGCAAAAAAACAACAAACAACTAGAAATATAATACGAACTACAACTATTCTAATCATATAGGTTATCCGTAAATAATCGATTATTAAATCTTATTGTTCGCGTCATCGTTCATTTCCCTTTTCTATTATATTTATTGAATATATCAATCCGTATTTTCCATTACTAACTTCGTTATTTACAATCACTTTCCTTTATTTCAGACAAATTTCTACACAGATTTCTTTGGCTAACTCAATTTTATAACATTTATAAAAAATTGAAATCAAGAAATCTTATTAAAAAGAATGCGTTTACCAAGCAGTTTTGGTAAACGCATTTTCTTTTAGATTTTAAACTTATTTACAGCATGATTTAATCCCTGAGCCATATCCGCTAAACTTTGGCTAGAAGAAGCAATCTCTTCCATAGAAGCCGCTTGCTCTTCTGTTGCCGCTGATACTGACTGCGTTTGCCCCGCTGTATCTTTTGCAATGCGGTTAATATTATGCATTGCCGATACTACTTGTCCACTACCACTCGCCATATGCTGTATAGATATACCAATTTCTTGCACTTGATCCGAAACTTGATTGACAAGCGCTTCAATATGTTCAAATGCCTCCCCTGCTAGTGTAACGACCTCCGTCCCGATCTTCACTTCATGGGTTCCCTCTTCCATGGCATCAACAGCCTTTTGCGTATCACTTTGAATCTCTTCGATCAATGATGTAATTTGTTTTGTTGCATCTTGCGATTGTTCGGCAAGCTTACGGACTTCTTCAGCAACAATGGAAAAACCACGACCTTGCTCACCAGCACGTGCCGCCTCAATTGCTGCATTTAATGCTAACAGATTGGTTTGACCGGCAATTCCCGAAATGGTCTCTACAATGGTTCCTATTTCTACTGACCGCTCACCTAGTTTTGTCACAAGCTGCGCTGAATGATTTACTTCATCACTAATATGTGCCATCTGGGCAACCGCCTTCTCTACAACATGATTACCATCACGAGCAGAAAGTTGCGTTTGCTCACTAACACTAGACATGATCTGTGTTTTCTTTGTCACTTGTTCAATTTCCTGCGTCATCTTCTCAATAATTTCGTTCGTCTCACTCACGGCTACTACTTGTTCTTCTGCTCCAGTAGATACAACAGTAATGGTTCCGGCCACCTGTTCAACGGCTTGCGCTGATTGCTCTGAACTTGCAGTCAAGTGCTGAGCCGCACCGGCTACTTGTTCAGCAGTCTGGGCAATTTGTCGAATCAGTTGCCGCATATTATCAATCATGGAATTGACGACCGACGCCAATACACCGATTTCATCATTACTTTCAATCATAATTTTTTGGGTCAAATCCCCACCACTATTCGCCATTTCTTTAAGCTTCTCTATTATATTTTCAAGAGGATGTACAATTTTTTTCCGCGAGAACCAGTAGGTAAAGAATAGCGTTACCAGTATTAGTACAACATTAATGATCATAATTTCTGTAATATTTTTTTGTACCGTTTGTTCAACATCATCCGTATAAATGCCAGTACAGATAACCCATCCCCACGGTTCAAATAACTTCACATAACTTCTTTTTAGCGAAGCTTCTTTCTCATTTGGTTTAGGGAACCAAAAGTCACTATAATATCCTTCTGATTTGTTTTGTATAGCCCCTGCTATATATTCTTTGATGAATAATACATCTCTATTATCCTTATCCGCAATTCTATTTTTCCCCACTGTCTCTGGTTTTATTGGATGCATAACATTGATGCCATTGATATCATCAAGCCAATAGTAACCCTCTTCCCCATAGCGCATCTTGCTTGTAGCTTCTTTTGCTCGCATTTGTGCTTCCTCAACTGTCAGAGCGCCCGATTGCGAAAGCGAATGATAATAAGCAATTACGGAATAAGCTAAGTCCACACTATTTTTTATTTGAATATCTTTTTCTTTATAAATATTGCCCTTAGTGGCTGGAATCAGATAAAAACAACTAACCAACGTAAATAATAGCGTAGGAATTATACCAAGAATAATTAACTTTGTACTCAATTTCAAACTAAATCACCTTCCTTGTATAATCACATCGTTCCAATGTGTTAAATGGATAATAAGACTTAGAAAATAGGTCAATCATCCTATTTCTTCTATTCGCCATTTTTCTACAACTCCCTCCGTAAAATTGTTTTTTTATCAGTTTTTGTATTAAAAAAACAATATTTTTAAAAAGCACATATCCACCCCGTACAAAAAAAATCCCGCAAGAACTCTTGAGGGCTCTTGCAGGATTTTTTTGTAACCATACCTTAGTTTTCAAAATAACGTAATACGTCACCCATTAAATTAGCCATATTATCTACTTGTGTTTGAGTGACCGAATCAACAAATTTCTTATTATTGGATATCGCTTTTACAATTCCTGAATTACTTTCTATTGTCTCAACTATTTTATTCAATTGAATCAAAAGTGCCTGATCTAGCGTTACCATTGTCCCAAAGTCAAATAGCACCCGCGGTCTATCAGTTACATATTCCCCTAATTCCAAAAATAAGGATTGACAACTGACCAACGTAAGATTTTGATTAATGACTACATGTACCAATTTCCCATTTTGAACACTGATAATATAAGGCGGTACGTATTGATTTTCGCTACTTCCTAGCGTAGAATCATCTGCTACTTTCATTTTCCGCACACGCTCAAGATGTGTTCGCAAATCAACATCTTGTTTTAACACATTATTTAATACTTTAGCAACTTTTTCTTGATTGATAGGCTTAATGATAAAATGCCTAGCTCCGCGTTCCAATGCGTCAATAACCACCCGGCGTTCTTCCATCGCACTAATCACTATAATTTTAGCCTCAGGATACGCAGCAATGATTTTCGATGTTGCCTGCGCTCCGCCCAGTCCCTGCATCGTCAAATCCATCGTCACTACATCCGGTTTGCATCTGTTATATTCAACAAAAGCCTGTGATCCATTGGGAACTTCACCGACAACTGTGTGTCCTAATGATATCACAATTTCCCGCAAGCACTTCCGGGCTACAGCTGAATCATCCGCAATCAGTACTCTTGCCATTTTATACCTCCCGGTTTCATTTAAGATCGTTTTGCTAAAACACTTCGCAAACTCTCTAGTAGTCTTTCTCGATCAAGCTTATACTCATATATATCAAAGCCAGCCCGAAGCCCTTTTTCCTTATCGTTATCTCCAGTTAACGAGGTAAGAGCAATCACGGGTAAATGCCGTAAAGTTTCGCTAGCTCGAATGGCTCGTACCAATTCAATGCCCGTCATCAGTGGCATTTCAATATCACTAACTACTACATCCACCATAGTTTGTCCTAGTTTCCCCAAAGCTTCACGTCCATTTTCTGCAGTAATGACTCGATAACCATTACTCTCCAGATGGCTCTTTACTACTTTCAGAAAGAATGGCGTATCTTCTACAAGAAGAATCGTAATTTGCTTGTCATCTCTGACTCCACCCGCATACGATTTAGTTTGAATTCCTTGGCGAGGAGTATAATACTCAGGTGCCGCTTTAGCAAATAGTTCATGCATATTTAATAATGTAACTACTGTATCATCGATAAACGTTGATCCTAAAATACCAATGCCACAAACTCCCTCTTTATCCATTGCGATGGTTGTCCGTACGGCATCATGTATCTCTTCGGCAACAATTCCAATGATATGACTTACTAACTTCGGCAATATGATATAGACCTTAGAGCGTTCATTTTTCCTTTTGGAAATGGGCAAGTAATGTTCCGGTTTAATAACCCTAATGGTCTGCCCCTGAAAGGAAAAATAATATTTAGAACCAATTTTTTGTAGCCGAGATAATTCCACTTCTTCAACCCGCGATACCATCCCTAAATCTAAACCAAGCATTTCAGTGCCAGAGCATTTGAATAGCAATACATACTGTTGTTCTTCGTCAATTGTTTTTGCCATTCGCAGATCCGGTACTAACGCTTTATCTTCAATAAGCGAAATACCAGCGTAATTTCGAAGACTCTCGGTATCAAGGATCATCGCAATACTACCATCCCCTAGGACAGCTGTACCTGAATAAAGCCTACAGCTACTGATTACTACCGAAAGAGGCTTCACTAAAATTTCTTCCATTTCAGCAACAGAATCGACAATTAGCGCATAGCAAGAACTCCCCGATTTTATAATTAAAATGCGAATAACCTGATCCGTATCAGCGAAGTCCTCTAACGTTCTTCGTTCTTCAACGGATTGGGTTTCATCCATGATATCACTAAGCTTTATAATGGGTATCAAGCGCCCACGAAGACGCAGTATGGGCCGATTATGTACAAATTCTATTCGATTGGCATTCGTTTCATCCGACCAAATCAGTACCAATTCCCTTAAGTTTTCTTGCGGTACAGCAAACGATTGTCCATTTGCCTTCACAATTAATGCTGAAATGATGGCCAGCGTCAATGGTAATATCAAGCGAAATGTTGTTCCAACTTCTGCCTCCGAAATGATTTCAATCTTGCCACCTAATTTTTCAATATTGGTCTTTACTACATCCATACCAACACCACGACCAGAAATATCGGTAATCTTCTCTGCTGTCGAAAATCCTGGGGCCATAATAAAGTTAAAAATATCACCTTCCCGCATCGTAATACTTTCTTTTTTGTTAATAAGGCCTTTCTCCAAGGCTTTGGCTTTCACTTTTTCTAGATCAATACCACTACCATCATCACAAATATCGACGATCATGCGTCCCCCTTCCGGGTAAGCACGAAGAAGAAGGGAACCGACCAATGGTTTATTTTTCATTTCTCGAATTTCTGGCAACTCAATACCATGATCCAGCGCATTGCGCACTAAATGAGTGATGGGATCAACGAGAGCTTCAATCAATGAACGATCTAACTCAAAATTCATCCCTTGCATCACTAAATCGACTTCTTTTCCCACTTTATGTGACATATCCCTAACAATGCGAGGAAATTTGTTAAAGACATTAGCAATAGGTTGCATTCTTGCCTTCATAACTTTTTTTTGCAAATTGGTCGTCAGTTCATTAATGCCTTGCGCTACCATTTCTAGTTGAACGATCTCTTTACTAGTATCTTTGGCTATTTGTAATAATTGATTACGCCGCAGAACCATTTCCCCGACCAAATTAAGCAAGTCATTTAGCAAACCAACATTGACTCTAACGCTCTCGTCCACCATCACTTGGCTATTCTTACGAATGTTTTCTTTTGGCTTTGCTGTGGTCAATGCCGCTGGTTCAGCAGCTAATTGAACCGGAACCGGAGTCGGCATCTCTTCAGTCAGTGCTTGTTCATCCTGCTGCTCTCCCACACTAATCTGATCCCACAAATCCCAAGCCGAAAGAGCCTCTGACCGTTTATTCACTGGTTTATTCTGACATGGAGCCGAGCCTAAGAAGCATTTGATAGCATTCACATGATCTACAATCTCATATGTTTCACTGCCGATTGGATTATCAATCAGTTCCTTTAATACATCGGTAGCTGCTAGCAACGTATCAATCATTTTCGAGTTCACTTGTAACCGATGCTCACGAAATTCACCAAATAGATTCTCAATAATATGGGATAGTTCTACAATCGTATCGAGGGCAAAAAAACTGGCCGTACCTTTTATGCTATGAGCAGCGCGAAAAATTTCATTAACCGTATCATCATCTTCTTCGCCCTCTTCCATTCGTAGAAGACCTGCTTCCATTTCCGCAATATGCACTTTTGCCTCAAGAACAAATTCATTGAGAAGTTCTCCATCCTGCTCCAAGCCGATCACCTACCGCCACTCAATTTTATATTTACTCTACTTTGAATTTTCTCACTAGCACTTCTAGACAAGCTGTTATTTCTCCCACATCAGAAGCACACTCACTAGCTTTAGAAGCTTTTACTGCCGTATCGGTAATTGCTTTTTCCACTTCCTGCATGCTTTGTGAAATATCTTGACTCCCCTTTGCAATCTCTTGGGAGGCTTGCGAAATATTATTCATCGATGAGGTCATTTCATCTGTACTTCGTGCAACATCTACAGCCTTATATGAAATATCCTCAGTAGTATGGAACATAGCTTCCACTCCATTTGCTGCTTCCATTGCACTTTTCGAAACCTGACCCGTTTTACTGGCAATATTCACGATGGCCGTGCTGATCGATACGACTTGATTTGCCCCTACCGACATAGTACTAGATATCTCCTCGACTCTCTTTGACTGATCGCTAACAGCCGAAGCAATCGTTCGGGTGATATCCATTGTCTCGGCAATCACGTCGGTAATTTTTTGTACAACGTCTACGGCTGCCCCCATATCGTTTTGCATTTCTTCAATTTGCTTTGCAATAAGGCTAGCTTCCTCTGCGGTTCTTTTTGATAATTCCTTTACTTCCGCTGCCACTACAGCAAATCCTTTTCCAGCTTCGCCGGCCCCCGCCGCTTCTATCGTTGCATTTAATGCCAACATATTGGTTTGTTCGGCTATGCGACCAATAATCTCTACAATTGTAGTAATCTGTTTTGACGAAACACTTAACTTCCGGATTATTTCATTTGTTTCGAGTGACCGACTTTTTGCTTCAGTCGTAATATCAATCGAACGGTTACAAGAAACCTCTACCTCTTGGGCAACAAGAGCTACACGGTTCACACTGTGACAAACGTCTTCAATCAAAGAGCTAACCTGCTTTACTTCTTTTGCGACACCCTCTGATACCTCTACAGCTTCCTTTGAAGCCTTAGATACTTCATTGGCCAGTTTGGTAACTTCTCTCACATTATCACTAACATGTTCAGCAGAACTAGCCGTTTCTTCGATACTTGCCGATATCTGTTCTACATTCACACTAACCATACCAACGGTAGCACTCATCTCTTGACTATTTGCTGCTACATTCGATGCAATGTCTACCAATTTGCCTGCACTACCGTTGAGTTCGATCGTTGAACTATAAATATCTTTTATCATATTTTGAAGATCATCTACCATCTTGTTAAAATTTTGGGCCAGAATACCAATTTCATTATCAGAATGCACATCAACCCTCACGGTAAGATCACCGTTTTTAATATGCTCTGTGACATTGACAATTTGAATCAACGGTTTAGAAACTCGATTGGCAAACCAATACGAAAGTAACGCAGAAATCAGAATTACAAAAATACCGATGAAAATATTTTTAATGGTGACGTCATTAATAAACGCTAACGCTGAACTTTCTTTCTGAACCATAATTAAATTCCAAGGGTCTGATCCTCCAGGCATAGGGATACTACGATAGGCACAAATATATTTGTCACCGTTACCATCCGTATATTCTCCGGTTCCTATCTCGCCTTTCAGTACTTTATCTATGATACTCTTTAACGTTGGTGATACTGGAAAATCAACTTCTTCCGTCTGTTGATTGCCCTTTTCATCTCGGATAATATTACCCTGTGTATCTTTTTTCAATATCACTTTCTTTTGCAATTTGTAATTGTATAACTCAGTCACTTGGGTTTTATCAGGATGAGCAACGACAACTCCATCTCCATCCAAAAGGTAAGCATAACTGCCCGTGCCGACATTATATTTTTCTACCATTTGCTGAAGGGTAGAGGTTTCTATATCAGCCATCATAACGCCGACTAATTGATCTCCATTATACATACCATTGACAGCAGTAGTAACTGCCATATTTCCGGCAATGGAGTAATAGGATTTCGTTATGTACGATTTCTTTTCGGTCATAAACTTTTTAAACCACCAACGATCAGCACGATTGGCTAATGCCCCTGTAGACCGCGCTGTTTGGTTACCATTCAGCTTGTGACTTGCAAGTTGTTGAAAAAAAGGATAGCGCTTTACCGTATCCTCTAGTATACTTTTTTGTTTCGCCCCATTATTACCAATCATATCGGTATTGATAGCCAGTTGGGCATTCAAATTGTAAGCATTCTGCATAAATTGACCAATATTAGCGGCTAAACTTTCTGCCATCACTGTATTTGTCTGTTTAATATTTTTTTCATAACCCGAAGAAGTCAGATAATAACTGACAGACATCGATACCAAGATAGCAAATATGACCAACGAGCAATTCATGAAAATAAATTGATGACGAATGGATTTAAACATATCCTTTCTTCCTTCCTTTCAGATGATAGTTGATTTACTTATTATATTGGGTATATTTTTCCGTATATGCAAACTCCTTAATTGCTACTTTTGCATCAATTAAGGTCAACATAACTTTATATATAACAATCTTTTGTCGCCCTATAATTGCTTCCAATTATTTAGAATTATAAAATATATTCTCGCAATAGATCGATAATCCTTCTTTTTACATATGTCAACACGATCTGCATTCGTATCCTATTTCGCACTTTTACTGTTATAAACGTAGATCATAAAAACAAAAAGTCAAGTAGTAGACCATATCGGTCTGCTACTTGACTTTTGATCACAGGCTACTAATGTTGCCCAATAGCCACTATTCCACTAGTAATTTATTTTTTATTTTTAATAACTAGCCAATCGTTTATAAGTAGCTAATTTGCCTAATGCATCCTTCTTGGTTTTAGCAAATAATTCTTCTGCCATTTCTGGGAACAATTTTTTCAACGAAGAATATCGCACTTCGCCCATCAAGAATTCATTAAAATCGGTAGTTGGTTCTTTGGAATCCAATGCAAATGGATTTTTTCCCTCTTTTTCCAACAACGGATTGTAACGATACATGGCCCAATAGCCACTATCAACTGCTCGTTTGGTTTCCAATTGACTACATCCCATACCAACTTTTAAACCGTGATTTATACAAGGAGCATAAGCGATAATCAAAGATGGTCCTGGATACGCCTCTGCTTCAGCAATGGCTTTGAGTGTTTGATTTTTATCAGCACCCATCGCAATTTGCGCCACATATACATAACCATAGCTCATGGCAATCATCCCTAGATCCTTTTTCTTGGTTTTTTTGCCGCTAGCTGCAAATTTTGCAATCGCAGCTGTTGGAGTAGCTTTAGAGGATTGTCCGCCCGTATTAGAATACACTTCGGTATCAAGTACCAATACATTCACGTCTTCACCAGAAGCCAGTACATGATCCAGACCACCAAAACCGATATCATAAGCCCAGCCATCGCCACCAAAAATCCACTGGGATCTTTTCACGAGAAAATCTCGATTCTCATAGATATCGTTTAGTAGCGCATCTGCGCCTTTGACTTCTTCCAAAGCAGCAATCAATACGTCTGCTCGCTGCCTTGTTCCTTCATTTTTCTCTTTATTCATTAACCAATCTTCACAAGCCTGGGTAAATTTCTCTCCTAATTCTAACTTGGCAGCTTTTTCAACATCAATCGCCAAACGGCTTCTGAGCTGTTTTACCCCGAACTTCATACCAAGGCCAAATTCCGCATTGTCTTCAAATAGCGAATTTGCCCAAGCTGGACCATGTCCCCGGTGATTCTTGGTATAAGGGGTAGAAGGCGTACTACCAGCCCATACAGAAGAACAACCCGTAGCATTCGCAACCATCATTCTATCACCATAGAGTTGAGTAACCAGTTTGACATAAGGGGTTTCCCCGCAACCTGCACACGCACCGGAAAACTCTAAAAGTGGTTGTTCAAATTGACTGCCTTTTACGGTAAAGATATTCATCGGATTTTCTTTAGGCGTAACCGTCATCGCATAATCCCATAATACCGATTGATCCACTTGTGTATCGAGTGGTTTCATTTGTATGGCTTTTTCCTTCGCAGGGCATACTTGGGCACAATTGCCACATCCCGTGCAATCATAAGGCGAAATTGCCAATCTGAAATGTAGATCCTTAGCGCCAACAGCTACCTTAGCAGTAAAGCCTTCTGGCGCAGCAGCCATTTCTTCATCATTGACTAAAATGGGTCTAATAACCGCATGTGGGCATACATAGGAACATTGATTACATTGGATACAGTGATCCATTTGCCACTCTGGTACATGAATCGCAATACCACGTTTTTCATAAGCAGAAGTCCCTAATGGGAATGTTCCATTTTCCACACTAACAAAAGCACTGACTGGTAACTTGTCACCATCTTGTCGATTGATCGGTTCTAGGAGCTTTTCGATAAATTCAGGCCTTTCCTTTTTATCTACTACTTCATCTTGCGCATCTTTCCAAGAGGATGGAACATCGATTTTGACAATGGACTCTAAGCCTTTATCAATAGCGGCATGATTCATAGCCACTACTTTTTCCCCTTTTTTACTATAGGATTTTACGACGGCTTCTTTCAGGTATTTTACCGCATCATCCACAGAAATAATATTGGCGATTTTAAAGAAAGCTGATTGCATAATCATATTAATTCTGCCGCCAAGGCCAATCGCCTGTGCAATTCCTACCGCATCAATGGTATAGAAATTAATATTATTTTCAAAGATGTAGCGTTTCATAGCAGCAGGCAGATTTTTTTCTACTTCTTCTCTGTCCCATTTGCAGTTTAATAGAAAGCTACAGCCTTTTTTCAGTCCCTCTAATACATTGTAATTATATACATACGATTGATTATGACAAGCAATAAAATCTGCTTTATTGATCAAATATGGTGATTTGATCGGTTTTTTACCAAATCGCAAGTGAGAAATCGTAACCCCACCAGATTTTTTGGAATCATAAGCGAAATAAGCCTGCGCATACATATCTGTATAATCGCCAATAATTTTAATGGCACTTTTGTTGGCACCAACTGTTCCATCCGAACCAAGTCCCCAGAATTTACAGGCTTTGGTACCAGGTGCTGTGGTATCAATATCTTGTCCATAAGGCAACGAAGTATGGTTGATGTCATCAATAATTCCGACGGTGAAATGATCTTTAGGCTGAGACGCTTTCAGATTTTCGAAGACACCTTCAATATGGCTTGGAATAATATCTTTGCCTCCAACTCCACAACGTCCACCAACAATATCTGGTTGGAAAGTGTTTCCGTAGAATGCTGCTTTTACATCTAGATAAAGAGGTTCCGCAAAGGACCCCATTTCCTTGGTCCGATCGAGCACTGCAATTTTTTTCACAGTACGAGGAATATATTTCAAGAAATGTTCCATAGAGAATGGTCGGTATAAATGAACCGTCAACAAGCCGACTTTTTCCCCTTTTTCCGTAAGATAATCAACCACTTCTTCAATCGTTTCACACATCGACCCCATGGCGATAATCATTCTATCGGCATCTTGCGCACCATAATAATTAAATAAATGGTACTCGCGGCCTGTAAGTTTTGTAATTTCTCCCATATAATCTTCTACGATTTGTGGTAGTTCTTGGTAATAACGATTGGATACTTCTCGTTGTTGGAAATGAATATCCGAATTTTGCACTGTTCCTCTTAATGTTGGGTGATCTGGATTCAGAGCTTCTCGGCGGAACTTATGTAACGCCTCTCGATCTAATAAATTTGCCATCTCATCATACTCAAGAACTTCAATTTTTTGTACTTCATGAGAAGTTCTAAAGCCATCAAAGAAGTTCAAAAATGGAACTCTTCCTTTAATTGCTGACAAATGAGCCACTGCTGACAAATCCATTACCTGCTGCACACTACTTTCTGCTAATAAAGCAAAACCTGTCTGGCGAGTCGCCATAACATCAGAATGATCGCCAAAAATGCTAATCGCATTGGCGCCTACAACCCTAGCACTAACGTGAAATACCGCTGGCAGCAATTCACCTGCAATTTTATACATATTGGGGATCATCAGCAATAACCCCTGTGATGCCGTATAGGTCGTCGTCAAGGCACCTGCCTGCAATGAACCATGAACAGCGCCGGCTGCGCCACCCTCTGATTGCATTTCCACAATTTCCACTGTCTGACCAAATATATTCTTCCTACCCTGAGCCGCCCATTCATCTGCATTTTCTGCCATATTCGATGATGGAGTAATCGGGAATATTGCAGCGACGTCCGTAAAAGCGTACGAAACGTGAGCAGCCGCTCCATTACCGTCCATGGTTTTCATTTTTCTTTTCATATTTTTCATAGATTATGCTCCTTATATTTCACTTGACTTTACTATTTATTTGAAAATTCTTGCACCAATCTAATGTTAGACCTTACGGTCTCTCTCGTCAAGGGTATACCCTAAGTTATTTTTCAATAACTGTTTCAGAAACAGACAAAAGGATTCTCTGACCAAACGGCGCGAAAATCCTTTTTGTCTATACATGATGTTTTTACTAAAATCAAACTTTAAATTTGACAGTGATTTCATTCAGTTCCGTAGCCATTTTTGCTAGCGATTCAGAACTTGCATTCACTTCGTGGAAACTAGCACTTTGTTCTTCTGCCGATGCCGCCACATTTTGAGCACTTGCGCTAGTTTCCTCTGCTACCGTTCCGATATTTTGGACATTGCTGACTACCGATTGCATGCCATGAGCTGTTTCGTCTACCGCCTGACTAATTTGCTCTATGCCAATTTTCACTTGTGCCAATTTGCCAATAATCGCTTCAAATCCTTGTTGCGTTTCATCCGTTGCGGTTTTACCTGCGACCACTTCAACATGCGCTTTTCCCACTACATCTACGGTGAACTGAATATCGGCAGTCATTTTACTAATGATTTCTTCAATATGATTCGTGGAAGCCGCACTTTGTTCTGCTAACTTCCGAACTTCCTCTGCTACAACTGCAAATCCTCGCCCAGCCTCACCCGCTCTGGCTGCCTCGATCGCAGCATTTAATGCCAAGAGATTTGTTTGCCCGGCAATACTGCGAATGGTCGTAACAATCTGTTGAATATCATCGGATCTTTTCACTAACGACTCCGATACACGAGTAATATCAGACATTGATCTTTCAATTGTACCGTTTTGAGTTACAAGCTTATGAATAAGCTCCATTCCTTGATCGGCATCTGCAGCTGCCCCCTGGCTAATATCGTTGACATGTGAAGCACTCGCACTTATTTCTTCAGCACCCGCACTTATTTTTTCGATAATCACAGAAATTTCGTTGATATGATTGGTATTTCGATCCGACCCAGCAGCAACATCGGTAATGGTTCTAGCAATACTTTCCGATACTTGTAGCTGTTCTTCCACAGAAGAAGATAATTCCTCACTTGATGCTGCCAGCGTATCGGCATTCCCTCTTAGTAAGCGAATGATCTCTTGCAAAACATGTTTCATCTTAATGAGAGCTTCAGCCATATCACCAATCTCGTCATTACGAGTAGGGTATATATCTGGACGTGATAAATCAAGTTCGCTTAGTGACAAAATATCGCCACGCAGCCCTCCCAATCTACGAGCCAATTGACGACTGTACCAAATCAAAATACCAACAATCATCAAGATACCCAGTATACTGGTCGTAATAATTAGCGTAAATAGATTACTTTGCTTTTCATTGAGTTGCTTGACGAGTTGTTTAAGAGCACTATCCTGATTTGCCATCGCGTCTTCGAATAACTTATTGGTATTCTCGGTCTTTTGGCGGAGCCCTGATAAAACATTTATATAAGCAGGGTCATTTGACTGCCTTAATGCAATCACTTGTTTGACATCGGCAATATAATCAAGCATTGCCACTTGCAGTTTGTCACCAATCTGCTTATTCGCTGCCACAGTTGACTCTGCGCTAAAATCTTTTACTTCCTCTTGACTTTGATTAAGCAAAGCCAGTGTATCCTTTACATATACTGACTCATTGTAAGCAACAAAACCGCGTAGATTGCTCAATCCTTGATGAAAATCGTCCCGGGATTTTTGCAAAGCGATTGTCCTCGACACAGGACCATCTAGCATAGTTTGATAAGCAGCACTCGATTCTTTAAACTCATAAATAATTACTCCAATAAGAATAACCATCAGTAGCAAGGCTACCCCCATAATGGCACCTAATTGAAGACCAATTGGCATACGTTTTTTCATCTTTTATTCCTCCTAGTATAATTCCTAATAATAAGCAGTAAGCGTTTGATTACTATTAAGATTTTGCAAAAAAGATTCTCGCTATGTTACGCCATTAGTAATTGCATACAACCAATTCGTGAGCCCATACTAAAGATTCCCTATAAGATTCCATTACCTCACGTTCATCAATTCCCATTTCAGCTACATAAACAGAATAGGCTTTCCAATCCCCTCTTTCATAGCTTTGGATTAACTTATACAATAAAGAAAATAGATTATGTTCTGTTTCAAGGAGCGCGTGTTTAATTTCTTCCGTTAAAGAAATTTCATCAAGGACTTCATGCAAAGGCCGATCAAGCAATACATCAATATGAGATAACATTCCCATAAGAAATGCATCTGGTGCTTGTTGTTTCAACATTTTACTCATTGCCAGTTTTTCTGCAAACCGAGCGCGAATGAGCGACTCTAAAATTAACTCTCCAGGCTTATCATTCGCAATATTCTTTAACGCAATCAGCGATATCCATTTCATTAGTTCTTTTTGCCCCAAAAGTACCAATGCTTGTTGTAAAGAGCTAATCGTACGCTTAAGCCCAAATACTGATGAATTAATAAACTTTAATAATTGATAGGATAGAGAGACATCTCTTCTTATAATGGCCTCAATTTGCTTGAATTCTAATTCTGGCTGATTAATTTCCTGTAATATATGAAAATAATTTGTCTTATATCCAGGTAAATTTTTACTGGATAGTATAGATGGTTTGCAAAAAAAATATCCTTGGAAATAGGAGTATCCCATTTCCAATGCATCCTGAAATTCTTCTTGCGTTTCCACTTTTTCAGCCAAAAATTTTATAGAGTAACCGCTAAGACGCTGAATGATTTCTTGGCGTTCCTTGCGTGGTGTCATGCGAAAATCTACTTTGATGATATCGGTCAATTCAATAAGTGGCATATATTCGGGTTTAAATACAAAATCATCTAATACCAGTAGATAGCCTTTCTTCTTTAAGTTTTTACAGGCATTGATGATTTCTTCATCCGGTATAACATCCTCTAAAACCTCAACCGCAACTAACTCTCTAGGCAGCATAGCAGGGACATTTTCTTTTAACGAATTGGTTGTAAAGTTAATGAATGCCTTTTTACCATTAGTCAATGTTTCAATGCCGATTACCAAAAAACTATTAGCGATCACATCATACGTTGCTTGATCACCATCTAGTCCATCATAAGAATGAGTTACATTGTTGCGAAATAGTAGTTCATACCCAAAAACATTTAAACTAACATCAAAAATGGGTTGGCGAGCTACATGTACTTCGATTTTTTGTTCCATAACAATCTCCTTTTATAATCAAAATCACATCCTACCATACTTTATATCGGCAATGGTTTTTCCTATTATGAATTTAGCAAGTATTGATTTTAAAACAACAGTATCATATTTAATGCAAAAACCATGCCATATGATCATATTTTTCATATGTATTCGTTTTTTATTTCAGAATACTACGATAAAGGCTTATAATCCTATAACAAACTCCCCCCCTCTATTTTATTTTCATTGTTCATTATGATCGGTAATTAAAAGAAAACTTCCTACAAAAACTTCTCAACTGAGAAGTTTTTGTAGGAAGTTTTTGTAGAAATAGGGAATTTATTCTGCATTGCCATTCTTTTTATTTTTCATTTCTTCAAGTCGATAAGATAAAGCTCTACGAGAAATCCCTAAATAATTTGCTGTAACTGACTGGTTATTATTGTGTGCCGCCAAAATCTTTAGGATAATATCTTTGGTATACTCTTTCAATGAATATCCCTCTAATGGAAAAGGAAGTTGTAAAGTGCCGCCATGTTCCGACAAGGAAGTGCTTGCTTCGCACCTTTGCTGTAAAAGTCCCAAAATATGCTTGGACTTTAGTTCTTTATTATTATAAGCAAAGGTCGCATATTCAATAACATTCTGCAATTCTCGTATATTTCCTGGCCAATTATATTCTTCCATAATCCGCATAGTTTCTGAATCAATAGTCGTAAAATTCTTCTTCTTGCGGCGCGAAAACTCCTGCAGAAACATCTTCGCAATAGGTAGAATTTCATCTTTACGATTTCTAAGCGGCGGAATGACAATATGTGCTACCTTTAGGCGAAAATATAAATCCTTGCGGAATTTTCCTTGCTCTACGCATTGTTCTAACGGTACATTCGTTGCACAAATAACGCGGATATCGGTTTTAATTTTTTTCAAACCACCGACGCGGTAAAATTCTTTTTCTTGCAATACACGAAGTAGCTTTCCCTGTAACTCAAGAGGAATTTCACCAATTTCATCAAGAAACAGCGTCCCACCATTCGCTAAATCAAATTTCCCTTTTGCTCCCTTTGCCATACTTCCAGTAAAAGAACCTGCTTCATAGCCAAAAAGCTCGCTCTCAAAAAGGGTTGGCGCCAATGCAGCACAATTCACATCTACAAAAGAGGTAGTACTCAGCGGGTTAAAATTACTTCCATAATGGATCATCTTCGCAATCACTTCTTTGCCTGTACCAGTCTCACCTTCAATTAAGACTGGCAGCGACCGATCTGCATGAAGCTGCTCTGCTTGCCGGACAATGGTTTGCATACATTCGGAAAAAATCCCTACGGAACCAATGGTAGATTCGGCAACAATTTTCTTCATATGAAGTAGTTCACGCCTCGTTTCTTCTGTTGCAGCATTGACTTCGTCATGAAACCGTTCTGTTAACGTTTTATTCTCTCGAAGCAATGCCTGGTGTTCAGCAACTCGTTCAATCACAGAAGCAAGCTCTTCCGGGTTAACAGGCTTTTCCAGATAATCATATACACCAGCACGTAATGCCTTAACAGCTGAGCTTAGGTCCGCATAACCAGTAAAGAGAACAATGTCTGTCTGCCAGCTATTAGGCAACTCCTTAATAGCGGTAGCTAGTTCAATCCCAGACATACCTGGCATTTGAATATCCGATAATACCATCGTGTATTTTTCAGTACTGTATTTATTTAATGCTTCTTTTCCACTAGAACACTCGGTTACCTCATGACTCTGGTGCTTTAAAAACCACCGCATAGCCTGACGACTATGCGGTTCATCATCTACGAGCAATATTTTCATTCCATACCTCCTGGATCTAATAAACAAGCAATACTCTTCTACATGTAAGAATGACTATTTCAACATTACATTTGCATTTTTTTAATGAGACTGGCAATTTTGTTAGTTTGGCACGATATTTCTTTCATACACTCTGCCAATTCTTCATCTGGTAATCGTTTCCCTTGCTCTAGTAAATATACAATACCACCAGAAATCATTTTGATCGAATTAAGCGGTTGATTCAAATCATGAGATATTGTCGCAGAACTTTTACTTATAGAAGAATTCTCCCGTTCACTCACCGTAGCTGCCTTTGCATTTTCCATGATGCCCTACTCCTTTATTTTTTTAACGCAGCCAAAATCGACTCCGCAAAATTTCCGTTCTTTAAGATATAAGGTATTTCCAAATCTATTATTTTCTGGACAATTGCTTCATTGGTTTCACTTGTTAAAATCAAAAATGCCACCTCAGGATACGCAGTATGAACTTGTTCAAATAACAACAGACCATCGGTATCCGGCAAGTACATATCGGATATGATGCCAGCATACTCACTACCTCCGCGCAATAATTGCAACGCCTCTGCACCACTTTTAGCTCCATCCACTTCATAATCACTCATTTCTAAGACCATAATGATCAAATCCAGCATGAAGCGTTCATCCTCAATAAGTAGTAATTTTTTCTTCAATCTGCTCACCGCCTTCACATGGATTCTTTTTTTAAAAATTTATTGCTCACAAGCTTACTACCATGAAGCGTCTCAATCAGATTAATTTAATCAAAATCACCTTTAACAATGTAGGCATTAGCACCCACCTAAACACCTATTCATCGTGTAAACAATCTGAACAATATTAACTTCCCTCCACCATGCCATATTCTCTTTAATATAGCATAAAACGACTCTATGTTACTAGAGTTGAATATTTTCTCATTCTATAGTAATGAATCGATTTCGGCCTTCTTTTTTCGCCATGTAAAGTCCAAAATCTGCTCGTTTAATCAAACTCATCGGTTGCACTCCCTCTTTTGGCCTTATGGTTGCAATACCAATGCTTATAGTAAGAAATTGGCTCACTTCTGATAATTCATGTTTAATTTTTAGCTCTTGTATCTTTTCTTGTATTCGTTTAACCACTATAACTGCACCATCACTTGTTGTCGCAGGAAGTAAAGCAGAAAACTCCTCCCCACCATATCTGGCTACCATATCAATAGAACGTAATAATGAATTTCTTATCGCCCTTGCCACCTTTTTAAGACATTGATCTCCTTCCACGTGACCATAAAAATCATTATAATTCTTAAAAAAATCTATGTCCATCATTATTGCAGATAAATATTCTTTATTACGCAACGTATAAAACCATAAATTTTCTAAAGACTCATCAAAAAAACGACGATTATATATTTCTGTTAATTTATCAACATGCGATGATTGTACTAATTTATCTCTCTGTTTTTTTAAATATAGTTGATTCTTTATGCGAGCTTTTATGACAATAGGATCAGCATCTTTAGTAATATAATCTATTGCTCCTAGGGCAAAACCTGTTGCTTGATCTTGTGGTTGACCCTTTATCGAAATGAAGATGATCGGAATATGTTGAGTGATCGAATTTGATTGGAGCCATTTACATATTTTATATCCATCCATATCAGGCATAATTATATCTAATAAGATAAGATCAATTTCTTGCAATAATACTATATCCATCGCCTGTTTCCCAGAATTTGCATATAATACATGGTATTTATCATGAATAATATCTTTTAAAAAATGACTATAGAATTTTTGATCATCAACTATAAGGACCGTTTGCTTATCTGATTTCATTTTATTTTCCTTTCATAAATTAAGTAAGTATTGAAAAGCACCAACCTGCACTTAATTGAAAATTACTTTTTCATGCGCACTTTTATTACTTTCCCTATTCATATATAAAAATTCAATGATTATTTACATATGCAAGAATTATGCCATATGTTTTTTATTAATCAAGTTAATATCTTATGTATTGACTTGATAGCATTTGTCCCAATATTATCAATAATTTTAAACTTAGAAAAGAACTTCTCATATGAGAAGTTTTTCGGAGAATTATTTGTTATTAAATGGACAAAGAATATGAAAGCTACCGTTTGAAAAGCACTTTTCGCTTTTTAAACGGTAGCAAATTCCATTAATTATGGAGTTATCATTTTTTTATAGATTCTACAGACTCCTTTTGGGCAATATTACTTTCTGTTGCTAATCGTTTGCTGCGGTCATTCATTTTCTTTGTAATTTCTTTAAGGTAATGGCACGTCCCACTGATAATGTCAATAAATGACCTCCGCTTAAACTCAAACAAATCTTCTTTTGAACTATACCCGATGGCTTGGCTCATCATCAAATAGTCATCAGAAATGTTGATAGGAATTCCCATACTGGTGATAGCACCATTTAACCGGCTTATTTCCTTTAGTAACTTTTGCATATCTAAATCATTTAAGGTATAGTCCAGCTTGCGCCAAAATTCAACGGGCTTATAAATAGAATACTCATAATTCATCAATTCATTTACAAAGTTTGGTCCCAGTTTGAAGCCCAGCCTTTCTTTTTGTTCAAACCACTCTGTACCTGGGAATACACCGGGGGGATTTACAATAACCGTATCAGGGTTGGCTTCTTTAATTAAATTCACGGTCTCTGCAAAAACATCTTCCAGTGAAACGTCCGGCAAAACTGGGCACGGATAAATGATCGATAGCACGATTTGGCAAGATAAACCTTCGGCCCTTGCCGCCAGTTTAATGCATTGAATGGTATCAATGATATCTTTTTTTACCACCCCTTTATTCATTATTTTATCATTTATTTCATCATGTCCGGTTTCGCCACCCAAAAATACTGCTCTGAGTCCAGATCTAATCATTAAACGATAACTTTCGTAGACATATTCTGTGGCTTTTGCCGGACGGGCAAACATGGAATAGTTTATTTTTAACTGATTTGACAAAATCATCTGAGCGATTGCCCGTCCATGACCGATCGGTGTTTCTGAGCTGCTAAAGCGAAAAAAAGCAATCCCTTGATTGGTCATCGCCATAATTTCACGCTTGATTTCTTCGACTGGTCTTGGAGTATAATGAATGTTTTGCCTTGTATGCGAGCAAAAACTGCATTTATTCCAGGTGCAACCCAGACCATCTACCAACGTATGAAACCATACTTTGTCAGCCATGTCTACCGCTCGGTATCTTGGAACGGTGAAAGAATGAAACATGTAGTTGCCTTGTTCATGGTAATGACCTGTTTTGATTAACGGAGAAGTGCCAAATTCTTGCCGCACCAGTTCCATAAAGGCAGCCTTTGTAGGAACAGTACTTCTCTTATGTAGCAAGTCTTCTAGTATTTCTTCTCCAGGCCCCATGATTGCCAAATCAAATTCACCCTGAGCCAAAACATACTCTCCATATACTTTTACATGTGGTCCGCCAGCAATTACTGTGGTTTCAGGATTTGCCTCCCTAATTTTTTGTGATAGCTTAACACTCCAGGCGTAGGGTGCACCTCCCCATACTTTGATTCCTACCACAGGAATCTGATCGGTTTTTACCAGCGTAACAATATTGTCAATGAGCGTATCCATATATTGTTTGCGATAATATAGCGACAATGATTGAATTGGCCATGCGAGTAGCATAGCGAAGATGGCTAATAGCTTAAAGCTACTAGTATAGTGTTTTAATTGAAATTTGACCAGCGGACGTAACAGAGAAGTGCACCATTTTGGAACACCTCTTTCGACGAGGGAAACACGTTGGTCATCAGCAACATAAACATAACAACCACGATCTTCCAAATAGGTTCGAATCATCGCTAAACCATTTTCTAACGCGGCATCAGAAGCAATTCTATGCCTTGGCGCAAAACTATTTACTAATAATAATTCAATACCTTTATTCATGGTGGTGTCCTCCTAAATTAGTTATGTCATAATGAGAAGAATTCTGGATACAATTTAAATTGCCGTATAAGATTTCCGTTGCTTGTCTATGACGGTACTGATAGCGTTCGAAGGCTTGTCGGGGTAAAATAAATATTTCAGATTCGCCTATAGCGGACACCATTTCCCTTGCTCCAAGCTGGCCAGAGTTGGTTAAATTGCCAAAATAATCACCTGGTCGCAAGAGATGTGAGCCTGCCTTAGATTTTGACATTAGCTCACCAGAAAGCAAAATGTATAAATCGCTGCATATGTTGTCCGGATATACAATACAATCACCCGCCATGCAGGAGAATACCGTTCCTGCGTAAAGAAATTGTAAAATGCTTTCCTCGTCCATACTTTTAAATAATGGAATCATAGCCGGAGAATAATTTAGCTTTTGCTCAGCATATTTCCATAAGTCTTCCTTACTAGCCAATTGGATATTAAGATCATTTGCGACTGATGGTAATGCCTTTAAAAAGAGCTGTGCCCTTGCTGAATCATTGATATATTTTTTTGCTTGACGGCACAAGGGAGATCGGATCAATTGCAAATATTGTAAGTCTCCTAGTATTCCTACAAGAGGTATCAAAAGGCCATACCCTGGATCGGTAAAATTTTTTGTAAACTTTCTAAGCCCCATTCGCTCATATAGTGGAAGAAGATAGGGGTTGCAACCGCCAAACAAAATCTGTGCCAGTTGTTCGCGAAGAAGTCGATACATCTCTACAAGCAGCAAATAAAGAGCAGGGGAATTTCTATAGTTTTTTTCCACAGCCAATTTAGTAGCGAGACCTAAAAGTGGATTCAAAAATTCGGGGTGAATTCCCTTGAAGTTATCCATGTGGAATACTTCGCGCAGAGCGCTCGGATAGCCATCAGCAACAGCGATAGTAAGACGCATTGTAGCGACAATTTCGCTTCCGGCTTGTACATAAAGCAAGATGCTACGATCATCGAGCGGATCAGAAATCATTTTTTCTCTGTTGCCGATTGCTTTTAACGACTTAGCCATTTCCTGAACATAGATTTGATAACGCAGTTTATATATTTCCTTTTTTTCCCATATTTCTTTAGCGATGTAAACTTTAAGTGAATCAGCATTTATACTGTTATCCAGAACCTGATTTTTTCTTGTGGTCATGTTCATCATCCTCCTTATTTTTAGAACCTTACAAAAGTATCTAAACAATCAAAGGCATCACCACCCTTCACATTTGCAATCCATAAAATTTATTAAATTTTCAATTAATTTCCAAGTAAAGAAAAAGAGTCCGTTATGTCGGACTCTTATAAAAAAAGGATTGGTTACATTATTTAATTTTAAATATAATATAAAAACTGGTTCCCTGCTGACTCGTTTTTACCTGGATTCTGGCATGATGATCATGCGCTATTCTGTAAACTACAGCGAGTCCCAAACCAGTGCCGTTTTCTTTTGTCGTCATGAATGGTTTACCTATATTTTCTAAAATTTTTTGGGGAATACCCTCTCCTTGATCCACGACTGCCAGAATAACCTCATCCTCTTTAGTATAAGTGCGCAATGTGATAGTTCCAGCATTTTTCATTGCCTCCATACCGTTACGGACTAAATTCAAGATTAACTGTCGTATTTCTTTCTCATCGAGATGCAGATCAGGACTGACTCCTGGTTGATAGTCAACATCCATACTCAGGGCATTAGCCGCGGCTTTAATAAGCGGGTATATCTCTTGAATGATATCGTTTAACTGACAGGCTTTTCTCTCTTGGGATCTATTTTTGCAAAGCGACAAATATTCTTTAATGATCAAGTCAGCTCGATCAATTTCACTTATGAGTAGATTAAAATGTCCAAGGTAACCGGCGAATGCGGGCTTTCTGATAAAAAATTGCAAGTAGCCTTTTACTGTCGTCATTGGATTTCTAATTTCATGTGCTACATTTGCCGCCATTTGTCCCACTGTATTCAGCCGATCCAAACGAGAGACATCCTCCTCCAATGCTTTTCGTGCGGAAATATCGCGAATAATCCCTTCAAAACTGACACATGATTGATCTTCATCCAGAATCGGAACTGTTGTTTGTTCAACCCAAATCACAGTGTGATCTCGCCGAATAAGTCGCATGATGATAGGACTAACCGCGACACTAGCTGGATCTCTGATAAGACGTTCTACCACAAAAGCATCATTAGGATGTACCAGTGAAAAAAGGAGACCCGGTGAATCATAAAATTCGTTGGCACTATAACCAGTTAATTTGCTGATAGAAGGACCGATATACTCAAAGCTATACGTTGGTTTCACCTTATAAAGGTAAATGGTATCGGCGGCGTTTTCGGCTAAAAGACGGTATTGTTGTTCTTTTGCTACCAGGTCGCGGAAATTTTTTTCCACATAAAGCATTAAAGTACCGATAGCGATAATAAAGCGAAGCGTACCGCTGATTACAAACCCCCAGGGTACAAACCAACTTACAGAAACAAGAAAAGGCATGTCCAGCGTATGTACGCCTATGCCGATGGAAGCAAGCCCAACAATCGTTTTCCCCATGCTTTTGCTATCCAGATGACGTAGGAACATCCACCCATGCCAAAAGTACACGTATGCTACGAAGAGCATTGAAGGACCAGCCTTAATAGGCAAAGGAGCATCGAAATAAACAGCAATGTCAGATAATATGGCCAAGCCTATACCCCAATAATACCACCCCTTATGCATTGTACGTCCCAAAAACTTACTTGTTGCAAATACAAATAAAATAAAATTGGCGGTTGATATAATTTGAATTGCAATCAATATTGCTGCAGAGATTTGATCGAATGGAACGCGATAAAAAATTTGAGTTACAAAGTGAATCAACCAAAAAACTGCCCACATGCCCAGATATGTCTGCCGGTAAAGTGAAAACAAAAAGAAATATACACACGCCACAGCAAACGTAGCCGATAGCGTCCCGATAATTGAAAAATCGTAAAAGGTCATTGAAACGGTATCCCCCTTAGTGCACTGCAAATCATAGTTATAAATTCGTAGTTATGCCATATACATTAAATATAACAAATGTTTTATGCACATTCTGCAGAATTATGGCGTAAAAACGCATTAATAAAAATATTTGTTATAAATAAGTATCATCCTGTCATATAAAGAGCGCAAAAAACCTTCTAGCAAACTAGAAGGTTTTTTTTCATAAAAGTATATAGTTGCTTATATTAGCAACGTGACTCTACCACTTTTTGAAGTTCTTTTTGCACACACAGCATAACGCTATCCCAGTCACCTGGTTCTGGCTGGCGGAATATGCGCAGTGATGAGAAAATAGGGAAAGATCTATTGACCGTCTGCGATCTGCAGCCGCAAGTTCCATAGAAGCATCACGCCGTTTTCCCTCCCATACAAGACCAACTTTTAGTATATGAGCATCAGCGGTTGGCATCTGCTGTCGCCACTCATTCCTACTTTGCTCTGGCACCGTCAGATATGGTACTTGGGCCGGTATTGTCTCTAAACGAGTCTGAAAAACAAACGGCAGGCTCATCATTGGACAATAATAATCAACTTCCGGCAAAGAATCACCATAAGCAATAACCTGTTCAACCCCCGGCAATGACTGTAAAAGTCTTACCAGAGGCGGCTGCACTTCGAGTATAACGCGCAGCCCACGTGCCGCTACCAATGGTGCATAGAGCCGAACAGGGTATCACCATACCCCTGTTCAGCTCTAATCAGCAAAATCTGACCATTTCCGTCCTCACCCCGCCAGAGTGGCTTTTTGACTTGTTCATACGATTTTAGTTTTTTTCATCATCAGTGAGTTTTCCCTTCCATTTGCATACCTACTTTAATAATTTGGCAAAGTCGCTCGGTTCCTTTTTCAATCAATTCTTCCCCGCACTCCATACACTCATCTAACGTCATCGGACCAGGAACGATACTCGTCAGTCCGTCAATTCCTTGCTCTAGTACATCCTCATGCCCTTGTCCTAAACCACCAGCAATACACAATACGGGAACGTTATATTTCTTAGCTAACTTGGCTACCCCTACTGGGGCTTTGCCAAAGGCTGTTTGAAAATCAGTGCATCCTTCGCCAGTGATAACCAGCTGCGCCGATTTTACTACATCTTCAAAACCTGCAGCTTCCAAAACAATTTCCACACCCGGTCTGAGCTTGGCATTGGTAAAGAACAATAACCCTGCACCTAGTCCACCTGCGGCACCTGCACCTGGATACTCTGCTACATCTCTACCCGTTACTTTTTGTACCTTACCAGCAAAATGCCGCAAAGCATCATCAAGCTGGGCTACCATTTCTGGAGTAGCACCTTTTTGTGGTCCATATACAGCCGCTGCACCTTTGGGTCCACACAAAGGATTATCTACATCACAGGCTACCATTATCGTGGTGTCCCGCAATCGTACATCGATACCAGAGATATCAACATGATCCAAATTTGCTAACGCTCCTCCTCCATATGGAAGTTCTTGCCCACTAGCGTCCAAAAATTTTACCCCCAACGCCTGCGCTACACCACTACCACCATCATTGGTAGCACTACCACCAATACCAAGAATGATTTTCCGCAGTCCCCGATCAAGAGCTGCTTTTATTAATTCTCCTGTACCATAGGTAGTTGTAATGCTAGGATCTCTCTTACCCTGAGGTACGAGAGGTAAACCCGAAGCCGCCGCCATCTCCATAACAGCAGTTTCGCCATCCCCCATGATACCCCAAAAAGTTTTTACCATATCACCGAGAGGTCCGACTACATTTTGCTCTATAATCTGTCCAGCAGTGGACGTAACAAGAGCTTCTACCGTCCCCTCGCCACCATCGGCAATTGGTAACTTTATGATTTCCGCCTCTTGAAATACCTGTCTAATTCCTTTTTCTATAGCATTGGCAGTTCCCACCGCAGATACACTACCTTTAAATGAATCGGGAGCAATGATAATACGCATACCCACACAACCTTTTTATTTATTACGTTATTTTCTTTTATAAACCTTACTATTATTTTATCTGAAATCTGAATTTTTTACAATTGTCAAACTATATAACCGTTGCAGTAATATTTCGATATATATTGGATAGTTTATCTAATATATATCCGATATAATGAAAATAAGACCACTCATACTTATATATATTAACCAATAGAGGTGAATCAATTTGATTTTAACAAATACCCTCGCCCAACAAATTGTTGATAATATCATGCCCATCGTACAAAAAAACATCAATATCATGGATAATCAAGGTATTATTATCGGCTGTGGTCAAAAAAAAAGAATGAATACCTTTCACCAGGGCGCACGCGATGCGATTGATAAGATACAAACCATTAAAATTTACCCGAGTGATCTTGATCAATATAGTGGCTCGTCTCCTGGTCTTAAAAGGAATCTGTAATTTTATGTCGAAATATAACTTATGTTAGATAATATATAGGGTGAGTCATATTGCGAAATATGACTCACCCTATATATGAGAGATATAACGTTGATTTTTTAAATTGAAAATGGGGGTCTACATTCTTACAATGAGCAATAAAAAAAGTTCAATCATCTTTTCTCCAGGAATCAAGCTTATGCAACAGGTTAATTTTCCTTTTAAAATGCTAATCTTAGTTTCGATTTTACTAATTCCTATTATGATGTTATCCTATTTCTTACACGTTGAAATCAAAAAGAGTATCGATTTTGCGGAAAGTGAAAGCCATGGTCTCCAATATATCCTGCCCGTATCAGAAATTTTAATTGAACTTACGGACGGAATTTCCCCCGATTTTTCTTCTCAGAAGCTGGAACAGTATATCGCACTCATTGACAAGAATGACGCAACACTGGGCGGAGAATTAAAGACAACGGAAACATGGAACGAACTCAAAAGTTTATTGAAAAAAAATTCCCCAGGTTCCAGGCAAGTCGCAATTGATAAGACTTTAGAATTGATTGCCAAGGTTGGGGATAATTCTAGCCTGGTACTCGATCCTGATATAGACAGTTATTACATCATGGATGCTTCCATTGTGAAATATCCAAATTTACTAAATAAGACCAGACAGCTCTCCTCCATAACGGTTGATAACTTAGCTAAGCCTGCAAGGACGGTCGATGACCGGATAACCACGGCCATAACAGAGGGAGCCATTCGTTCAGACCTCGATGCTGCTAAGACCGGGGTAAACAATGCGGTTAAGGCAAATGAAACTCTCAAAGACGGAGCACTAGCCTTCAATGAATCACAAGCAGGCACGATAAAGTTAGTACAAACCGTTAATAGTTCCTTATTAAATGTAGCAGAGATAGGAACTAGCGATAAAAAACAAGAAATTATAGACCAATTCAAGCAAACAAACGAAAAAAATGTAGTCGCCTATCGGTTGTACTTAAAGCAACTTGGCGACCTTCTGACCAAACGCATAAATGAGTCAAAAAGCCATCAGACCAATATATTTATCGTCCTTATCATCGCACTACTTGTTGCTACCTACCTGTTAGTAGCTTTGTATCGTTCCATCAACGAAACGATTGCAAGTATGCTGGTCGGCACACAAAAATTTGCTGACGGCGACTGGCGTAACGCAATTCCCATTTCCTCCTCAGACGAACTCGCCAAAATTGCGTTCTCTATCAATAAGGTGCAGGAAGAAGTACATAAAATTATCGGTGATATTTTGAGCTCATCCCAACAAGTCGCCGGAGCTTCGCAGCAACTGAATGCCAGCTCTGAGGAAATGGCTGAGGTAGCAGACCAGATAGCATCATCGGTAAACGAAGTAGCCGATGGAGCAAATCAACAGTTAAGTGAACTAAGTAATAGTACGAATACAATTGAAGCGTTGTCTGCCAGTATCCAGCAAGTGGCGGCCAATACCAGTCTAGTATCTGATTCATCAAAACAGACAGCAATTGCAGCACAAAATGGTACTATGGCAATTACTACAGCAGTAAAGCAGATCACCAGTATTGAAAGTGCCGTTGGAGATTCGGCGACTATCGTTGAAAAATTGGGGACTCGTTCCCAAGAAATTGGTCAGATCGTTGATACCATCTCTGGCATTGCAGGACAGACGAATCTGCTAGCGCTTAATGCTGCGATTGAAGCTGCCAGGGCTGGAGAACAAGGGCGAGGATTTGCTGTAGTTGCAGAAGAGGTTCGAAAATTAGCCGAACAATCTCAAGAAGCCACAAAACAAATTGCAGATCTTATTGGGCAAATTCAACAAGAAACAGAAAAAGCCGTGAAAGCTATGCATCTCGGTACCAAAGAAGTAAAAACTGGTACCCAGGTAGTGAGCGCTGCGGGACAAGCCTTTGAAGAAATTGTTGTGCTCATCAATCAAGTTACTACACAAATTCAGCAAAACTCTACTACTATACAACAAATGGCTAGTACTAGCCAAACCATTGTCTCTTCGATCCAAGATGTCGCAGCGATCAGTAAGCATGCCGCTGGTCAGACACAAACGATTTCGGCGGCAACGGAAGAACAATTGGCTACAATGAAGGAAGTTGCCACATCCAGTCAAGTATTAGCCAAATTAGCAGAAGCACTGCAATCTAAGGTCAGTATCTTTAAATTTTAAAATGTGCTTATTGAAGCTGTTGCTCTCTCTTGGCATCTACTTTTTCTTCCCTCAAAATATTTGAAAATATTAGGAATCATAGCAGCAATTGGTTGCTGAAATACGAGAGATGCGTTTAGAATCACAAAGACATCAGCTCTCCCATAATGACGTTCCTCAAATTGTCCTGGGCATCTACTACCACTTATCGCTAATTTTTAGAATTAATCTAAATTCTAAACTTGGACACGATTGCCTGCAGATTTCCTGCCATGTGAGAAAGATCCGTACTGGACGAAGCAATTTCCTGAATAGATGCGGTTTGCTCTTCGGTAGCAGCAGATACGGTTTGCGCTTGGCCAGTAACATCTTTGCTGATCTGTTCAATGTCCTTTACCGAAGATACAATTTGCTGAC
>CAXYVG010000032.1:0-35726 GCA_964292325.1 uncultured bacterium
CCGTTAGTAAGTGCAGTAACGACTGGAGTGCAAACTTCGTTAGCGAGTGCCCTAATGACTGGAGCGCAAACTCCGTTAGTAAGTGCAGTAGCGACTAGAGCGCAAACTCCGTTAGTAAGTGCCCTAACGACTGGAGTGCAAACTCCGTTAGTAAGTGTAGTAGCGACTGGAGCACAAACTCCGTTAGTAAGTGCAGTAACGACTGGAGTGCAAACTTCGTTAGCGAGTGCCCTAACGACTGGAGCGCAAACTCCGTCAGTAAGTGCCCTAACGACAGGAGCGCAAACTCCGTTAGCGAGTGCCCTAACGACTGGAGCGCAAACTCCGTTAGTAAGTGCAGTAATGACTGGAGCGCAAACTCCGTTAGTAAGTGCCCTAACGACAGGAGCGCAAACTCCGTTAGTAAGTGCCCTAACGACTGGAGCGCAAACTCCGTTAGCGAGTGCCCTAACGACTGGAGCGCAAACTCCGTCAGTAAGTGCAGTAACGACTGGAGTGCAAACTCAGTTAGTAAGTGCCCTAACGACTGGAGTGCAAACTCCGTTAGCGAGTGCCCTAACGACAGGAGTGCAAACTCAGTTAGTAAGTGCCCTAACGACTGGAGTGCAAACTCCGTCAGTAAGTGCAGTAACGACTGGAGCGCAAGCTCCGTTAGCGAGTGCCCTAACGACTGGAGCGCAAACTCCGTTAGTAAGTGCGGTAGCGACTGGAGCACAAACTTCGTTAGCCAATGCGGCAGCGACTGGAGTACAAACTCCGTTAACCAATGTGGCAGCGACTGGAGCGCAAACTCCGTTAACACATGAAGTATCTAATAGTGTGTTGCAAACAGAGATATCTGATGTAACTGCGAAGGAGACGGAAGATGGACTGTCTATCAGTAAAAATTCTTCTCAAGAGCAGTTGGCAACGTTATTAGGAGAAGTAACGACTCTAAACTCACAAGCGGATACCAATCAGGTTGCTCCACTCACACAAGCAAATGTAGAAGAAAAATCTGAAATTGCAAATCATTTGGTTATTGAGCAGGGGAAAGTAACAGTAAATTCTAAAAATAGTGCAGATGTATTGATGAATAATCCAACGATGACAACTGTAATATCTTCTGTAGCTTTTACAAGTAATACCAATAGCGTTGCTAAAAATACTAGCAAGCAAGTGGAAGATAAAAAAACAGCAGATAATCCAGTTACTACTGATACAATGAAAAGCGTAGAGGATCTTACGATGACAAATCCGATTGCAATTCAACCAGTAGTAGCGCAGCAAACCACAAAGGTTATTGATCAATTGGCAAGCGATGATAAGGAAAACGTAGTAACGTTGCTAGAGGGAACAGAATCATCAAATGTAAGTACGGTTTTACCTGATCAAACAGGGAAAAATATCGATGCTTTTGCCAGTTTGTTGAATCAACAGGGAATAAAAACAGAAAATCAAGCAACAACAGAAATAAAACAAGCATCGTCTTCCGTAACTGCTGATGCAATTGCGTCTCAGATCGTTGATCAGGCACGTCTTGTAACAGGAAATAAAAATACAGAAATGATTATTCAACTTAAACCCGAGCATTTAGGTGAATTAACTTTTAAAGTGACGGTTGAAAATGGAGTGGTTAGCGCTAGTTTTCATTCGAACAATCCAGATGTTCGCAGTATGGTTGAGTCTTCATTAGCCCAGTTGAAACAAGATTTATCAAATCAAGGTCTGAAAATTGATAATGTAGGTGTATATTCAGGTTTAGGGCAATTCTTTTCGAATGAACAACAATCTAGAGGATATCAACAACCAACTGTAAAAGTGCAGAATAAAAAAACAGAGGAAGAGTTTGTGGATGTACTGGAATCATCTGATTCAGTAAATCGAGTCACAGACGCCTCAGGTATTGATTATCGTGCATAAAAAGGAGAGATAAATTATGCCAACTGCTGTTAGTGATAGTTCATCGGCTACTGCAAGTAATGCGGCTACTTCAAGTTCTAGTAAAAAAGCTGCAAGCAATAGTTTAGGAAAAGATGATTTTCTAAAATTGTTAGTTACACAACTTTCCAACCAAGATCCATTAAGTCCAATGGACAATACAGCATTCATTGCACAGATGGCTCAGTTTTCAAGTCTAGAGCAAATGCAGAATATGAATACATCCACTCTTGCTACGCAAGCCAATGGAATGATTGGTAAAATTGTAACATGGACAGATAATGATAATGTCACACAAGCGGGTATTGTTAACGCTGTAAAATATGTTACAGGTAAATCACCTTCGTTGATAGTTACTAATATAAGTGGTACTACCAATATTGAGGTATCTGCAGTGACTGAAGTTGCGAATATGCCGACGACGACTACGAATACTACTACTAAGACTTGAGTAAAAGGAGAGGTGCTTGATGGAGAATAATCGTATATATTATTCACCACAGCCGATACTACATAGTAAAACTGAAAAACTTACCACCGCTAAATCAGCAAATAATATACAAAAAAATCAAACCACTTTTAACCAAGTGTTAGCGCAACAATTAAGCGGGGTACAATTTTCACAGCATGCGTTACAACGTATGGAGTCACGTAACATTACCCTGGAAAAAACTGATTTACTAAAATTAAATAATGCAATTGATAAAGTTGCACAAAAAGGTGCAAAAGAGTCATTAGTGTTAATGAATAATAATGTAGCATTAGTGGTGAGTGTGAAAAATAAAACAGTAATTACAGCGATGGATAGTGTAAGTATGAAGGAAAATGTTTTTACGAATATTGATAGTGCGGTAATTATATAAGGCTGGACCTCTTTGAGGAAGCCAAAGGCTGCTGATTGATTGATGCAGTGAAAATAAAAAAAGTGAGGTAATGTCATTATGATGCGTTCATTATATGCTGGTGTATCTGGATTACGTAACCATCAAACAAAGATGGATGTTGTTGGCAATAATATTGCTAACGTAAATACGGTAGGTTATAAGGCAAGCCGCGTTACATTTCAAGATATGTTAAGTCAAAGCCTACAAGGTGCAAGTAGACCGCAAGGAAATGCTGGTGGTACGAATCCTATCCAGATTGGTCTTGGGGTGGGACTCGCTAGTGTTGATAAGGTTTTTACTGATGGCGGTTCGCAGACTACTAATGTATCGACAGACTTAGCCCTATCTGGATCAGGTTTTTTTCAATTATCAAATGATGGCGGGAAGTCATTTGTATATTCGCGTGATGGCGCGTTTAGTTTTGATACGAATGGAGATTATGTATCTGCTGCTGGTTATAAGGTTATGGGGTATAAAATCGATCCTGCAACGGGTAAAACTACTGGTGTTCCAGCAGCTATAAATATTCCTAAAACGGACACGATGACTCCTAAAGCATCAAGTGCAATGACTGTAATTGGTAATGTATCAGCAAGTACTACAGCACCAGTTACCGCTGCAGCGACAGCCTTAATTTCAGCTAGAGAAGCAAGTGTAGCAGCAGCTGGAGCCGCAGCACTACCTGGAGCCACAGCTGCAAGTGTCGCGGCAGCTGTACTTGCACATTCTTCAGCAGGTGTAATGGATTCAGGAGTCAGTGCCGGAGATGTAACAATAGCTGATAATGCTGCTACTGTACTTGGGTCTACAGCTAAAAGTGTAGCCCAAGCGATGGCGGCAAACTTAGCCGCAGCTATAACTGCTACTGACACTACTTCTGATGTTTCGACGTCATTAAAGGTATATGATTCATTAGGAAACGCATATACGTTGGGTGGAACTTTGGAGAAAAGTACAACAGGGGTAGCGGATGAATGGATTTTTAAGCCTACTGGAACGATAACTGATCCAACAACGGGTGCCACAATAGCAAACGTTACGACAACGCCAATAACACCAACAGATACAGAAACTATCCGATTTAATTCTACTGATGGTTCATTTAAGCAAAGTTTTAGTACGTTTGTCGGTGCTCCTGCTGCCGGTGTTGCTGCGACACATCTTAAGATAACGGTTACACCTACCGGGAGTCCTCTAACTACATTCACAGTAACGCCTGATTTCTCAACAATGACGCAGTACGCTAGTGAAGCTACTGCTGCTAGTACTGAGACAGATGGTTATCCTGATGGTACTTTGGATAAATTAACAGTTAATTCTTCGGGTGTCTTTGTTGGAACGTATACGAATGGACTTAGTAAAGAATTAGCAAAAGTTGCATTATATAGCTTCAATAATCCTCAAGGTCTTGAGTCTTCAGGTGGGAACTTCTATACGGAAACCAATAATTCAGGTACAGCCATGGCTGATACAACCAGTAAGTTTACTTCAGGAGCATTGGAAATGTCTAATGTTGATTTAGCGCAACAATTCAGTGATATGATTGTTACGCAACGTGGCTTCCAAGCTAATTCAAAGATTATTACAACTTCTGACACGATGATAGAAGAACTTATAAATCTCAAACGGTAATCTGATTTAAGGGGGGGCAATCCCCCCTTCTAATTTGATAATTTAAAAATAAGGGGGGGATCCTGATGATAAAAGTTGCACGTCTTAAGTCACAAGAAGAGTTTGTCTTGAACGCTGAACTAATTGAAACCATTGAAGAAACACCAGATACTGTTATTACATTAACAAGTGGCAGAAAATTAATTGTTGAAGAATCTATGGATCAACTAGTACGAAAAATAATGGATTACCGACGAGCTATTTTAGGTAAATTTCGTTAAAAATAAAGTTGTAGCGATATTAAAAGTAGTGATCGACTTTTTTTATAGAATCAGAAAGTATAACACTTTTTTGATTCCAAGTAAGAACAACTAAGGATTCTATCTGCAACTGAGTACTTGGTCGAAACCAAGCTTTTTCTTATAGGTAGTCTAGATGGGAGGTGTAGCATGGCCGAGGGTGAAAAAGGTCAAAAAAAGTTTTCGATGGTCATTATTATCGTGATGATTGTAGTGGGGTTATTATTAGCAGGAGGTATTTCTTATTTTATTGCTACTAAAATTGTCACAGATAAATCAGTGGATAAGAAAGTTACGCAACATGAACCAGGAACTTTTCTAAAATTAGGTGATGTGAAAGATGGCTTAATTATTAATATTGGTGGTTTGAATAGCGGTCGTTATTTAAAAATTAGTATGATTGTAGAGATAAAGCCAGATAAGAAGGCGGCACCTGCTGCTGGTAAAATGCCATCACCAGATGAAATCAAAATTCAAGATACAGCAGTATCTGTTTTGAGATTGCAAAAAATTGAAGATTTTGATCCAGTAAAGCAAGAACAATTAAAAGAATTAGTCAAAAATGAGATTAATAAAACATTTGGTGAAGAAAAAGTGTATGAGGTGTATATTACCAACTTTGTATTACAGTAGATTTTAGTGACAAGAATGTATTATAATACTTATAAAAGAGATGTAGGGAGGGGGGGGAGTATTGGCAGGAGATATATTATCACAATCTGAAATTGATGAGTTATTATCTGCGTTGTCTACAGGTATGGTATCTGCAGAAGAAATTAAAGATGAGCAGAAACAACGCAAGATTAAAGTATATGATTTTAAACGTCCTGATAAATTTTCCAAAGATCAGATTCGTACTTTATATATGTTGCATGAGCATTTTGCTCGTCTAATGAATACCTATCTATCCGGTAGTCTTCGAACAATTGTGCATATTGATGTTGCTTCTGTCGATCAGTTAACGTACGAAGAGTTTATTCGTTCATTGCCTAGTCCTAGTGTTATTGGCGTTTTTCAGATGCGACCACTTAAGGGAAATGCGATATTAGAACTCAATCCCAATATTGTTTTTTCAATTATTGATCGATTGTTTGGTGGTCCTGGTTTACCACCAGCGAAAAATCGTGGTTTGACAGATATTGAAGATGCAATCATTAGACGGGTTATTAATAAGACCTTAGAGTGTTTTCAAGAAGCTTGGAAACAAGTTGTCGCGATTGATCCTAAACTGGACATTATAGAAACTAATCCTCAGTTTACGCAAATTGTACCACCAAATGATATGGTAGTGATTGTTACATTGCATATAAAAATTGGTCAGGCTGAAGGATTGGTTAATCTTTGTATACCCTATTTGGTTGTTGAGCCCATTATGTCTAAATTAACAACGACCTATTGGGTGGCATCTTCTATAGCAAAGCAAGGATCACCAGAGCATAGTGACGCCATACAACGTAAGATGGAAAAAACATATATTCCGATGCAGGTGGAACTTGGAAGAGCTACTGTAACGGTGCAAGAACTGTTAGGTCTAGTTGTGAATGATGTATTGCAGTTAAATAGTAAAATAGATGAGGATCTCAATGTAATAGTAGGTCAAAGCGAAAAGTTTAAAGCTAAACCTGGACTTTCTGGACGAAAGGTTGCGGTACAGATTACACAATTGGTTTCCGAAGGAGATGATAATAATGAGTGAAGGCTTTCTTTCCCAAGATGAGATTGATGCATTACTAAAAGGTGAACCTGCTTCATCTCCAGTAGTAGAAGACTTGTCAGATATAGAGAAAGATGCCCTTGGTGAAATCGGTAATATTTCGATGGGGAGTGCCGCAACGACATTGTCGGTACTACTTGGTCGACGAGTATCGATTACTACGCCGCGAGTATCTCTCGTTAGTATGGAAGAAATAAAGTCGCAATATCCATTACCATATGTAGTGATTGAGGTTGGGTATACGCATGGTATTTTGGGGACGAATGTATTGGCGATCCGAGAACAGGATGCCTTAATTATTTCTGATCTGATGATGGGGGGAGATGGTACCGCTCCACCGACTGAATTAAATGAGTTATATTTGAGCGCTGTAAGCGAAGCGATGAACCAGATGATGGGAGGCGTCGCAACCTCCATGTCCACCATGTTTAAGAAGAAAATTGATATTTCACCGCCTAATATTAATATAATCGATTTTGCAGTTGCCTCGTCTATTTCCTCGAATGTAGCGGATAATGATAATGTTGTTCGTATTGCTTTTCGTATGGAAGTCGAAGATTTAATTGATAGTGAAATTATGCAAATTCTTCCGCTACCTGTTGCAAAAGAGATGGTAGATAACCTTATGAATTCTATGCAGGCGGCAGAAGCTACGCCAGCACCAGCACCAACGCCAGCACCAGCACCAGCTGCTGCACCAATGCAACAACCAATGGCTGCCGCTGCACCAATGCAACAGCAGCAAATGACGATGTCAAGTCAACAACCAGCACAACATGTGAATGTACAACCGGCACAGTTTGCTCCATTAGTACAACAATTATTGCCGGGTACAGACCCGAATATTGGTATTATTATGGATGTTCCATTACAAGTAACTGTAGAACTTGGTCGAACTCGTAAGTTAATTCGTGATATCTTAGAATTAGCACCAGGTTCAGTGATTGAACTTGATAAGCTAGCTGGTGAACCTGTGGATATTTTAGTGAATGGTAAGTTGATTGCTAAGGGAGAAGTTGTAGTTATTGATGATAACTTTGGTGTAAGGATTACTGATATTTTAAGTCCGTTAGAAAGAACGGCTACTTTACAGTGATATTTATCCATTCAAAAATATTTTTAAATGTATTAGATAAATAGGGGGAGATATATTAATGGCTACTAGAGTATTAATTGTTGACGATGCTGCTTTTATGCGTATGATGGTGAAGGATATTTTGAGTAAAAATGGATATGAGGTAGTAGGGGAAGCTGAAAATGGATTAAAAGCTGTGGAAAAATGGACTGAGCTAAAACCTGATCTTACAACAATGGATATTACCATGCCAGAAATGGATGGAATCACTGCTGTCAAAGAAATTAAAAAGCTTGATCCTAGTGCAAAAGTGATCATGTGTAGTGCTATGGGGCAGCAAGCTATGGTTGTGGAAGCAATTCAGGCCGGTGCTCGCGATTTTATTGTGAAACCGTTTCAACCTGATAGAGTTTTGGAAGCAGTTCGTAAAGCAGTGGGTTAATAATGAGTAAAAAATATGTTCTACGTTCGTATATACTATTGCTGTTACTTTTCCTTACTGGGGTGATTTTTTCAGCGATTGTATATGCGGCAGAACCTACTGGAGAATATTTGCAGTATCAAGAACCCAGGGCAGCAAGCTTTTCATCGGGTTTATCGACCATTACCTATGTTTTTTCCTTGTTAGTAACTTTTGCTATTGTACTTGGTCTTGCATATTTTTCCTCCCGTTTTCTTGGACAACGAATGGGAAATCGACTTGCAAATGGAGATCAGAAAATAGTTGCTACGCTGCCACTCGGAACAAATCGTGCTGTTTATGTTGTTGACATTGCAGGTAAATATTTAGTTCTTGGCGTGACAGATCATACGATCAATGTTTTGCAAGAAATAACAGATCCTGTCGAAATTGAAAAATTGAAATTGCAACAAATTTCTATACCTGAAACTCAATTTGAACAGGTATTTCAAAGGCAACTTGCTTCCTTGCAGCGAATATCCCCAAAATTCACAAATGTTTTTAATGCTTATCAACAAAATAAGCAAAAACATGAAGATGAGAAGAGGTAACGCAAGTGTCTAAACAGCAAAAAATAACAAAAATTGCGACGATATTACTCGTTTTATTTATGATTCCATCATCAGTATGGGCTGCACCGTTAGTTCCAATTCCCAATGTTTCTATTGGCGTAGAAGCTGCTAATGACCCAAAAGATGTTGCACTTAGCTTACAAATTTTATTAACATTAACCGTGTTAACATTAGCACCATCTATTTTGATTATGATGACGTCTTTTACGCGGATTCTGGTTGTATTATCTTTTTTACGTAGTGCTCTTGCTACGCAGCAGATGCCTCCTAATCAAGTTTTGGTAGGTCTTGCCTTATTTATTACTTTTTTTACGATGTCACCGTATTTTGAACAGGTAAATAACAATGGATTGCAACCTTATTTAGCAGGGACAATTACGCAAGAAAAAGCTGTGGCGGAGGCTTTAAAGCCAATGCGAACATTTATGTTTAAACAAACAAGGGAAAATGATTTGGCTTTATTTGTGAATTTATCAGAAAGTCCGAGGCCAAGCTCACCAGATGATGTACCGACAATGACATTAATTCCATCTTTTATTATTAGCGAATTGAAAACGGCCTTTCAGATAGGATTTTTGATTTATATTCCTTTTATTGTTGTGGATATGGTGGTAGCTAGTACCTTGATGTCTATGGGTATGATGATGGTTCCACCCGCTATGATTTCTTTGCCGTTTAAATTGCTATTGTTCATATTAGTGGATGGCTGGCATTTGATTATTAGTTCACTGGTTGCCAGTTTTCATTAATTAAAGGAGGAACTTATGTCAGGTGATATGGTAATCCAAATTGGTCGTGATGCATTATATATGGTAATGCTAATCTCAGCACCAATGCTAGGACTTGGCTTATTAGTTGGTATAATGGTTAGTATTTTTCAAGCTACGACACAAATACAGGAACAGACGTTGGCGTTTATTCCCAAAATAATAGCAATATTTGTTGCGATTGTCGTATTTGGTCCTTGGATGCTAAGTTTACTAGTTGATTATACTCGTGAAATTTTTATTAGCTTGCCAAGTTTGATACGCTGATATAAGGAGTAATTATTTGTGGATCTTTTTGCGCTAATTCAAAATCAAGTAGGATTTTTCCTGTTGATATTTGTGCGTATTACTGGCATATTTATGATGATGCCTATATTTGGTAGCCGTAATGTTGCAGGACGTATAAAAGCATGCCTAGCTCTTATTATTACGTATATATTATTCCCATTAGTATTTAGTCATACTACCGTGATTCCAGAACATTTTTTACCATATTTATTTATCGTAGCAGGAGAGTTAGTTATAGGTTTGATTTTGGGGTTCGTTAGTTCCCTGATTTTTTCTGCAATACAGATGGCAGGTCAGTTATTAGATATGCAGATTGGATTTGGTATTATCAATATGATTGATCCTCTATCTGGACAGCAGGCGCCATTGATTGGTAACTTTAAATACATTTTAGCGTTGGTTACTTTTTTAGCAGTCAATGGACATCATGTTTTGTTATCAGCATTATTTTCTAGTTTTAAATTAATACCTGTTACAGGGATGGTTGTGCAAGCAGGTTTATCTGGCTTTATAGTGGATATGATTAATGGAATGTTTGTTTTTGCTTTAAAAATAACGCTACCAGTTCTTGTCGCTTTATTACTCACCGATATGTCTCTTGGTATTTTGGCTCGCACGATGCCTCAAATGAATATTTTTGTTGTTGGTGTGCCGGGTAAGATTATTATCGGCATTTTTGTCCTATCTATAGCATTACCTTTTTATATTTATTTTTTGGAGATGGCATTTGATGGGATGTACAAAAATATTTTCCGCCTTTTATCATTCTTTTCCTGACAAATATACGAAAAGAACAGATATACAGTTTAATTTACAATTGTTCGCAGGAGAAAAAACAGAAGAAGCAACTCCGAAAAGGAAAGCTGAAGCTAGGAAAAAAGGACAAGTTGCTAAAAGTATGGAGATTAATTCCGTATTTGTTGTGGTAGCAGCTTTTTTAACTTTAAAGGTAATGGGTTCTTATATTTTTGAAGAATTGGCTGGATATATGAAATTAATTTTTTCAAATTTGGCACTTCCTGATTTAACCATTACTTCAATTCAACAAATTTTTATCGGTTTTGGTATTATTTTTTTGAAATTGGCTTTACCTGTGATGTTTGTTATTTTATTAGTTGGGTTAGCAATTAATTTTGTTCAAGTTGGTTTTAATTTTTCATTAGAACCACTGATGCCAAATTTTGATAAAATAAATCCTTTGTCAGGATTTGGACGTTTATTTTCAAAACGTTCTATCGTGGAACTTTTTAAGGCTTTATTTAAAATCACAGTAATTGGCGGTTTTGTATATCGGTTTATGGTCAACCAAACAAAACAGGTCCCCGCTTTAATTAGTGCTGAACTAATTGATTCTTTACATTTAGCGGCATCACTTATTTTGGATTTAGTTTTTAATATTAGTACGGTTATGTTTATTTTAGGTGTTTTTGATTATATGTATCAGTGGTGGGAAAACCAGCAAAGTATGAAAATGAGTAAAGATGATGTGAAACAAGAACATAAACAAATGGAAGGGGATCCACAAATTAAGGGGAAAATTAAACAACGGCAAAGGGCGATGTCTATGCAACGTATGATGCAAGATATACCAAAGGCTGATGTTGTTGTGACGAATCCGACGCATTTTGCTGTTGCTTTACAATATAATAAAGAAATGTCAGCCCCAATTGTTCTTGCGAAAGGACAGGATTTGATTGCTCTAAAAATTAAAGACATTGCGAAAGAACATAAAGTTGTTATTGTGGAAAATAAAATGTTGGCACGGTCGTTATATGCTGCTGTTGAAGTAGGAGATCCTGTGCCGCATGAATTATATCAGGCTGTTGCAGAGGTATTGGCCTATGTTTACAAATTGAAAAAACGTTTGTCGTGAAATAGAAGGAGCGAAAAGAGTGGCTACTCAGACATCACCGCTTAGTATTTTATCAAAATTAACCAAATATAGTGATATTGTAGTGGCTCTTGGAATTATAACGATCATTATTATGATGATTATTCCGTTGCCATCTTTTTTGCTAGACTTACTACTATCTTTGAATATCACGTTTGCACTTATTATTGTTATGGTAGCTGTTTATAATATAGAACCGCTAGATATTTCTGTTTTTCCGTCATTATTATTGATCACTACGTTATTTCGCTTAGCGCTGAATGTTTCTTCTACCCGATTAATTTTGCTTGATGGTTATGCCGGCGAAGTCATTATGGCATTTGGTAATTTTGTTGTTGGTGGTAACGCAGTAGTCGGTTTTATTATATTTGTTATTTTAATTATCATACAATTTTTAGTTATTACAAAAGGTTCGGAACGTGTAGCAGAAGTTGCTGCTCGGTTTACACTCGATGCAATGCCTGGTAAACAGATGAGTATTGATGCGGATTTAAATTCGGGTGCCATTACGGATGCACAGGCTCATCAACGACGCAAAAATATCCAACGGGAAGCAGATTTTTATGGCGCGATGGATGGTGCGAGTAAGTTTGTTAAAGGTGATGCGATCGCAGCGATTATTATTATTGTTATTAATATTGTTGGTGGTTTTATCATTGGTATGGTGCAACGGGATTTAGGTCCACTGCAAGCCTTGCAGAGTTATACATTGCTAACCGTTGGTGAGGGACTAGTCAATCAGATACCTGCACTGCTCATTTCTACAGCAACAGGTATCGTAGTAACAAGAGCTGCTTCGGAAACCAATTTGGGTCATGATATGGTGGATCAGCTCTTTACGAATCCACGTGTATTCTTTATTGTTTCTGGAGTACTTGCACTGATGAGTTTAGTCCCTGGATTGCCGATGGTTCCTTTCTTAAGTCTTGGTATTGTTGTGTTTCTGATTGGTTTTGTATTACAAAGTACAGAGAAAAAAGTGGCAGAGAGCCAAATTACAGATCAAGAAGAACAAGAAAAAGAAGAAGTACGTAAACCTGAAAATATTGTATCCTTATTACAAATTGATACAATGGAACTTGAGATTGGTTATAGTTTGATTCCGATGGTCGATGTCTCACAAGGTGGAGATTTACTCGATCGAGTTGTCATGATTAGGCGCCAATGTGCAATGGAATTAGGACTGATTGTTCCTACCATTCGTATTCGTGATAATATTCAGTTAAAACCTAATATATATGTTATAAAATTAAAAGGGATAGAGATTGCTAAGGGCGAATTATTACTAGATCACTACCTTGCAATGAATCCTGGTACTGTTTTTGAAGAAATTGCGGGTGTGGAAACGGTAGAACCTGCTTTTGGTCTACCAGCCTTATGGATTCAGGAAAGTCGTAGAGAGGATGCGGAACTTGCTGGGTATACGGTAGTAGATCCTGTTTCGGTACTAGCAACGCATCTGACTGAAGTCATTAAATCGCATGCTTCAGAAGTTCTAGGACGTCAAGAAGTACAAACATTGATTGATGCGGTCAAACAAAATAATCCTTCTGTTGTGGAAGAGGTTACATCGAATTTATTGTCAATTGGTGAAATCCAAAAAATATTGGCTAAACTTTTGCGAGAACGTATTTCTATTCGTGACATGGTTACTATTTTGGAAACGTTGGCTGATTCTGCTCAACTTACTAAGGATACGGATATTTTAACTGAATATGTCCGTCATGCATTAGCTAGGCAGATTTCAAAGCAGTATGCGCAAAATAATACTCTAACATGTTTAACGGTTGATCCGGGGCTTGAAAATAAAATTTCAGGTGCGGTACAAAGAACGGAAGCTGGTTCTTATGTAGCCTTAGAGCCCCAAGTGTTACAAGCTATTTTAGCTAGTATTTCGAGTGAATTACCGAAAGTAACAAGTCTTGGTTATCAGCCTATTGTGCTGACAAGTCCTGCGGTTAGGACATATTTTTATAAGTTGATTGAACGCAGTGCCCCTAATTTAATTGTTTTATCATATGCTGAATTAGAATCGAAACTGGAAGTGCAATCATTAGGGATGGTGAGAATATAATTGAAAGTAAGATTTTTTACTGCAGATACAATACAAGAGGCCATGGGGCAGGTAAAAACTGTACTCGGCCGAGATGCTATTATTTTGCATACGCGTACTTTCCGTAAGGGAGGGATTTTAGGACTTTTTGCTAAAGAAAAAGTAGAAGTGATGGCAGGAGTGGATTTACCTGTTGCTAGTGTGCAAGAACCGATAAAGACGCCAGCTGTAAATTTCATGGCGAACGCATATACTGCGCCTGCAACTCCTATAGAACCTGAGTCTATAACACCTAAGCAACCAGTAGAAACTCTTGCTGAACCGGTTATGCCTAAGGCAGCGATTGTATCATCTGCCACTTCTACTCAAAAAGAGAGCGTAGCCATTGTAGAACCTGTTACTGATACGAATGAACCAGTTGTAGATAGTCAAAGTACACAGCAGATGTCTGTATCTACGATTGTAGAAAATGTGATACAGCAGACGGAAGAAAAAGAAAATAAGAATTTAGCTGCTGTGCAACTTGAGCTTGCCAATCTACGTGACCTCTTAGAGCAAGTGCTCTGTAATGATCCGAAAGAAGTGCAACGTTTTCCAATACTTGAGATGTTATTAAGTTTAGATATTGATTTTACGATTGCGGAAGAGATAATAGCGAGTTTGCCAGTGAAAATCGAAAAAGAAGCACCTGTAACCTCTGAACTGAAACAAATGATTATTGAAAAGATTATGGAAAAATTGCAATCCACCGAAGGAATTAAAGTTCCTGAGGTTGGTAGAAAAATCGTGGCATTTATGGGATCAACAGGTGTTGGGAAAACAACAACGATTGCAAAATTAGCGGCTAAGTTTGCAATACAAGAAGGAATGAGTGTTGCATTAGTCACAGCCGATACGTATCGCGTATCTGCTGTAGAACAATTAAAAACATATTCAGATATTATGGGGATACCTATCTACGTGGTATATACTGCTGAGGAATTAAAAAACGTATTAGATACCAATCTGAATGTGCAACTCATACTGATTGATACAGCTGGCCGTAGTCCTCATAACCATGACCAAATCGAAGAATTGCAAAAGCTTTTACAAATCGATGATAGTATTGAAAAACATTTAGTATTAAGTACTACCACTAAATATAAAGATGCTTTGGATGTTGTAGAAAATTTTTCAGTATGTTTGCCAGATAAAGTTATATTTACTAAAGTGGATGAAGCAAGAAATATTGGTACCATTGTGAATCTTTTATATCGGAATCCGCTTCCTTTATCATATATTACGAATGGTCAAAATGTACCAGATGATATTGAATTAGTTGATCCTGATAAGTTAGCACAACTGGTTTTTAGGGATGAATGATGTGGGATCAAGCTGAAAGATTACGCAACATGGTGAGAAATATTCCGAGCAAATCGAAAAGCGCAGTCATTAAAGCCCCTCGCGCTAAGCCACGTGTTATTACGATTACAAGTGGTAAAGGCGGTGTTGGCAAAACCAATTTTACAGTAAATATAGCATTGGCATTAGCCAAACTAGGGAAAAAAGTATTGGTGATCGATGCGGATCTAGGTATGGGTAATGTAGATGTAGTGTTAGGGTGTAATGCAACATACAATATATCGCATCTATTAGAAAAAGGTTTTTCTATTGAACAGATTGTTATTGAAGGTCCTTTTGGTATAAAATTTATATCAGGTGGATCTGGAATTCATAAGTTAGCTAATTTAACTAATTTACAACTTACACATATTATGAATCAAATTACCTTATTAGATGATTGGGCAGAAATCATTTTGATTGATACCGGAGCTGGTATTAATCAAGGTGTAATGAATTTTGTGATAGCAGCGGATGAAGTAATTATTGTTACGACTCCTGAACCAACCTCGATTACTGACGCTTACGCTATGATGAAAACTTTTGTCAACCATTGTGGAACTGGAGTATTAAAATTAGTTGTAAATCGTGTAATGGAAGTAGACGAAGGTGATGTAGCAACCGAAAAATTAATAAAAGTAGCCTCTAATTTTTTGGGGTTATCTCTCCATAGTTTAGGTATTATTTATGAAGATAGTAATTTAATACGAGCTGTAAAAAAGCAAGTACCATTCTTATTGGCTTTCCCGGATACTCTATCATCACGATGTATAGAACAAATTGCTAGTCGCTTATTATATGGTGAAAATCATAAAAAAAGCAGTGGTATTAAGGGATTTTTTGATAATTTAGTAGGTTTGATGCGGTAAGTTGCATGATAAGGAGGAAATGATTATTAGCTTAGAAAATATGTTTAAAGTGAATGAGCGCTTAGAAATTAAATTATCTAAAAAAAATAACGATCCAACGTATACTAGCCGCATTGAAGAAATAACGTCTGATCATATGCTAATCGCGATGCCGATGTCAAAAGGAAGACCTGTCTCTCATATAACAGGAAATGTTTTTTATGGAAATTTATGCAATACATCTGGTTTTTATGATTTTAAAAGTATTTTCTTAGATAGAGCCATGCAACCTTTGCCAGTCTGGATTGTTTCTAAGCCATTTGATATCGTTAATAATCAACAACGATCGTTTGTTCGTTTTGATGTGACACTACCTGTCCTTGTAGAGAGGATAGAAGATAGCGAAACTGACGCGACGACCCCTCTTAAGTTTATTACTAAAAATCTTAGTGGCGGCGGTGTGCAGATTATTTGTAATGAAAAGATTGAAACAGGAAAAAAAATTCAATTAGCAATGGAATTTCCTGAATACGGACTTGTTCGTATGAATGGTAAAGTGGTTAGGATCATGCAACCGCAAGAGGGACGTCAATTATATTGGATTGGTGTTGAATTCTCGGGTATTTCTGAAAATGTCCGTGATAAAATCAGTAAATTTATTTTCAAAAAACAGTTAGAGCAGCGTCAAAAGGGACTCTAACTTACAGGAGGTGGGATTTTTATGATACGAATATTAATTGTTGATGACTCCCCTTTTATGCGAAAATTATTATCAGATTTATTTTCTACTGAACCTGATTTTGAGGTGATTGATACAGCTCGAAATGGTATGGATGCTGTAGATAAAGTCAAACGTTTAAAACCTGATTTAATTACGCTGGATATAGAAATGCCGATCATGGATGGGTTAAAATCATTAGAGATCATTATGAAAGAAACGCCGACCCCTGTATTGATGATTAGTAGTTTAACACAGAGTGGGGCTGAGGCTACTATACAGGCATTAGAACTGGGTGCAGTCGACTTTGTTGCGAAAACAGCAGGAGCCGTTTCTAGTATTGCTGGTATTAAAAGTGAGATATTAATCAAGAGTCGAAATGCAGTTCAGGCAAAATATTTTCGATTGGTTGAAAACCAGGTAAAGGCAACTTCCTTCATAAAACCAATCGTAACACCAGCTGTAACGCAAACTCCGATTGTATCTGGTGATGAATCGATCATAGCGATTGGTACCTCGACAGGGGGGCCTAGAGCACTTCAAGACGTGATTACCAAACTTCCTGCTGATTTATCATGTGGAGTGGTCATTGTTCAACATATGCCTCCGGGATTTACAAAATCATTGTCGGAACGTTTAAATACGTTATCTTCTGTAAAGGTAAAGGAAGCGCAGCACAATGATGTGATTCGTCCAGGTTTAGTACTGGTAGCTCCTGGTGATTATCATATGACAATTGAACGTGAAGGAAATAAAAAAGTAATAAAGTTGAATCAAAATCCTCCAATCGGAGGGCATCGACCAGCGGTAGATCCAATGATGGAATCTGTTGCGAAGGTGTATGGACAGCGAACTGTAGGGGTTATTTTAACTGGTATGGGGCATGATGGAGCGAAAGGCATGCAAGCCATTAAGCACCAGCGAGGTTATACCATAGCGGAAGATCAATCTACAGCAGTTGTTTTTGGGATGCCAAAGTCAGCTATAGAATTAGGCGTAGTTGATAAAGTAGTACCTCTTTCAAAAGTGGCGTCAGAAATTGTAAAAGCAATTGTCAAATAAATGTGGAGGTGGAATTTATGGATACTAATCAATATATGGGAATGTTTCTAGAAGAATCACGGGAACATCTACAAAATTTGAATAGTTGTGTATTAGACTTAGAGAATGCACCAGATAATTTATCAGTACTTGGTGAAATATTCCGTAGTGCTCATACTATTAAAGGAATGAGTGCAACGATGGGATTTACGACGATTGCTGAATTAACACATGAGATGGAAAATATTCTGGATATGTTACGCAAAAGTCAATTAAAAGCAACTCCTGATATTATTGATGCGATTTTTAAATGTGTTGATACATTAGAGCAACTGGTAGAAAGTGTTGCTACTGGTAATGAAAGTAGTATTGATAATAAACCGTTAATTGCTAGACTTAAGGCATTGGGTAAAGGGGAATCCATTCCAGCTGCTACGCCTACAACAGAGAAAATAGTAAAGGCTTCGGTTGAGGCTTCTACGATCACATTAAATGAAACTGAGATTGGATTGGCAAAAAAGGCACAGGCACAAGGTTTGCAAGTATATGAGGTACATGTCTATTTGCGCGAAGGGTGCCTTTTAAAATCAGCTAGATCTTATATGGTTATGAATGTGCTAGATGAAATTGGGGATGTCATAAAAACCATTCCTGTTGTAGAGGATTTAGAAAAAGAAAAATTTGATCTTAGCTTTCAAGTGGTTCTTGTCAGTGGTAGTGATGCGGATAAGATACAACAATCGGTATTATCCATCTCTGAAATAGAGAAAGTGGTTGTCATGCCGTGTAACCTTCCTGAAGAAGTTGTAAAAACCGAAAATAAACAACCAACCCCAGTAGAACAGGCAAAACCAACCGTTGTGAATGCACCTACACCGACGACTACTACGACTACTACTACTACTGCAAAAAATAAAAGTGGTCAATCCGTACGTGTTGATATTGATAAGCTCGATGCGTTATTAAATCTAGTTGGTGAACTTGTTATCAATAAAACTAGATTAGAGCAAATTGGTATTACTCACAAACTAACAGATTTGGTTGAAACGATCGAACAAATGGATCGTGTAACAACGGATCTACAAAGTGTTGTAATGAAAGTAAGAATGGTACCTGTAGGACAAGTATTTAATCGCTTCCCGCGCATGGTACGTGATTTATCCCATGGTTTAAATAAAGAAATTAATTTGATTATTCAAGGGGAAGAAACAGAACTAGATCGAACGGTTATTGATGAAATCGGTGATCCGTTAGTACATCTACTCCGTAATTCGATCGATCATGGTATTGAGCAACCAGAAGAACGCCAAGCAAAAGGGAAAAACCCAATTGGTGATATTCGCTTAATTGCTCGTCATGAAGGCAATAATGTAATCATTATGGTTGAAGATGATGGGAAGGGGATTAACCCTGATATTATTAAGAATATTGCTGTCAAGAAAGGGTTAATTACACAAGCGGAAGCCGATAAAATGGACGCGAATGAAGCTGTCAAATTAGTATTCTTACCAGGTTTTTCAACGGCTGAAGTCGTTACCGATGTATCAGGCCGGGGCGTTGGTATGGATGCTGTAAAAAATAAAATCGAATCTCTTGGTGGAATGGTTGATGTAGAAACCAAAATTAATGAGGGAAGTAAATTTAAGATTCGTCTTCCACTTACTTTGGCGATCATTCAAGCATTATTAGTGAATGTTTCGGAAGAAATTTATGCGATTCCGTTAGGGTCGATTGATAGTACGATTAATATTAATTCATCTGATATTAAGACAGTGCAAAATAAAGAGGTAATTTTACTACGCGGTCAGATTATTCCGATTGTAAGGCTCGCAAATGTACTTCAGGTACCTGAGGTAGAGAAAAGTGAGCAAGAGCAAAATCAAGATGAACTATTCATTGTTATTGTACATATTGGTGAGCAACGTGCGGGCATTATTGTTGATAATTTGATTGGTCAACAAGAAATTGTTATAAAATCATTAGGTAAGCTGTTAGCAGGCATCAAAATCATTGCAGGGGCCACTATTTTAGGTAATGGTCAAGTTGCACTTATTTTAGATATCGCTTCATTAATCCAATAAGGAGGTAGTATATATGGCTGAGCAAACATATTCAGATACTGAAATGCAACTCGTTATTTTTAAATTAGGTCGTGAAGAATATGGTGTAAGTATTTTACAAGTGCAAGAGATAAAACGTATCACGGACATTACTCGTGTGCCACATACACCAGAATATATTAAAGGTGTAATTAATTTAAGAGGTAGTGTTTTGCCAGTAATTGATCTAAAAAAACGATTGAATTTACCTCCTGCAGTATCGACAGAGGATACCAGGATTATTATTGTAAAGGTGCAAGAAATATCCGTAGGGATGATTGTTGATGCCGTATCAGAAGTTTTGACAATGAATCAAGAAAATATTGATGCACCGGATGTTGTTGCTGGTAGTATATCTGCTAATTATCTTAGCGGTGTTGGTAAATTAGAAAATAGACTTCTTATTTTATTGAATCTAGAAGAAATTATAGGTCTTGGACAGGAGAATGCGCAAGCATAATGTGATTAGTTTATAAATGAGGTGGATTGATTGTCGGAAGAAATATTGAAGCTGTCAACGATACAGTTAGATGCCCTAAAAGAAATTGGTAATGTTGGTGCTGGTAATTCTGCTACGGCTTTATCTCAACTTATTAATCGAAAGATCGATATGACAGTTCCGCAAATTGCTATAATGCCACTAGGGGATGTACCGGATGTAGTGGGTGGACCGGATGCTATGGTTGCTGGTGTATTCTTACGTGTTTATGGCCCCGCGCCAAGTAGTATATTATTTTTATTACCACGAGATAGTGCTTTTACTTTGGTAGATATGTTGATGGGAAGGGAGCAGGGATATACTACATCGCTAAATTCAATGGATGAGTCAGCTTTGATGGAAATTGGTAATATTTTAGCAGGTGCCTATTTAAATGCGTTATCATATTTTACAAAGCTGACACTATTACCATCGATACCTGCATTGGCGATGGATATGGCAGGAGCTATTTTGAGTGTTATTCTCATTCAGTTAGGTGAAATGGGAGATCATGCTCTTGTAATTGAGACAGAGTTCACAACGGAAAATGATGGTGTAAAAGGACATTTTTTCCTAATTCCTGACCCTGGATCGTTAAGTACCATTTTGGCGGCAATAGGGGTGAAGGAATAATGTCAGAACTAATTAAAGTCGGAATGGCAGATTATAAAACTGGTCGTAATCCAAGTAGCCTAATTAGCTATGGGTTAGGTTCATGTGTTGGTATTGCACTTTATGATTCAATCAATAAAATTGGTGGACTTGCACATATCATGCTTCCTGATAGCACACAAGCTCGTTCAGCTGAAAATCCTGCTAAATTCGCCAATACTGCATTGCCATTAATGTTAGAGGAAATGCTAAAAATGGGGGCAGTTAAGCAGCGTATTACGGCTAAAATAGCTGGTGGAGCTCAAATGTTCACTTTTGCAAATGCCACAGATGTTATGCGTGTTGGTGAACGAAATGCGCAAGCAGTACGTGCATTACTTAAAAAAATGGATATTCGGATGCTGGCAGATGATACAGGAGGAAATTATGGTCGGACTGTAGAATTACGCTTAGATACTGGTATTTATCGTGTGAGAACCATTGCTCAAGGGGAGAAAGAATTGTAGTCAGGGGGAGAGAAAAATGCTTAAGTTACGTATTGCCTTGTGCTTAGCATTCGTTGTTGGCGCCCTGACACTAGCATATGGTATTGTATCTGGTGCTAGGATAGCTACGGTTATGTATCGCGTCATGATCTCATTTGTTGTTTTTAGTATGATAGGTTATGGCTTAGCTATTGTTGTTGAAAAATTTATAAATGAAAAAGTAGTAAATGAAATAGTACCAAAGCAACAGAACGATGATGCGATTGCGCAACAAACTAGTGATGAATTACCTACTGAATCTTCATTTAGCCCGTTTACTTCTGAGCACTTTGAACAGGTACCGAGCCCCAAAGAATGATGGATAGGTAGGTTGGGGGTAATTAAATATGACAGATAGTAAGCAATCTCAAATGGAAGAAATTTCAAGGTTATGGATGGCGTATCAGCAATGTAAGACTGTTGAAATTCGTGAAAAATTAATTGAAAATTATTTACCATTGGTTAAGTTAGTTGCTGGTCGTATAGCGATTAGTTTACCACAGTATGTAGACAAAGATGATTTAATTAGCAATGGCTTTTTTGGATTACTTGATGCGATTGAAAAATATGATCCAACGCGTGGAATCAAGTTTGAAACCTATGCGGTTGTCCGTATTCGGGGTTCTATGCTAGATGCCATACGGGCGCAAGATTGGGTACCTACAAGTATTAGACAAAAAGCCAAACATTATGCACAAACGGTAGGACAACTCGAAAATCAGTTAGGACGACCGGCGACTGACAATGAAATTGCTGCTGCTCTTGATATCACTTGTAGTGAACTATATGTTTTATTGAATCAGCTTAATACGACTACCATTATCCCCTTGGAAGAATTTATTAAAGTAGAAAAACCATCGCCATCTGAACACTTAGTGAATCCATCTGATCATATCGAATTAGAAGAAGTAAAACAAACTCTAGCCAAAACGATTGATAAGTTACCTGAAAAAGAGAAATTAGTGGTGACGTTATATTATTATGAAGGGTTAACATTAAAAGAAATTAGTTTGATTTTGAAATTATCTGAAGCACGTATCTCACAGCTTCATACTAAATCAATTTTTAGATTAAGAGGGGCGTTATCACGTATTAAATCAAGTTTTATTTGATACCTTTAAGGGGGATATGTAGCGATGACTGATGATGGGATGACTGTAGAATCCATTACAAAAGAAGAATTAATTGAACCAGAAATTAAAGTTCTTGTATCGCGTGATAGAATGGAAGCTTCTGTAGAAATCATAGCTCCAGCTGGTAGTAGGCCTTTAGAAATTGAGGAAATAATAGAAAAAATCAACAAAAGTGGTGTTGTATTTGGTCTGAATCATGATTTAGTACAACGAGCTTATAAATCTCCTGGCATAAGCGTAATATGTGCGAAAGGGCAAGAGGCTGTGAATGGCACGAATGCACAGATTATATATCATATTGATATGGAGAAAAAAGGTCGTCCAGAAGAAGATGAGGATGGCAACGTTGATTTTAAAAATCTCAATTTATTTATTATGGTACAAGAGGGCGATTTACTAGCTGAGAAGATTCCGTCAACACCGGGCACATCAGGTACTGATGTGTTAGGTAATATACTGGGCGCAAAACCAGGTAAAGAAATACCACTGCCTATCGGGAAAAATGTGCACGTTATAGATGGATTAAAACTTGTTTCGATGATTTCTGGACAAGCAGCCATTGTAAATAATAAAATAAATGTAGTACCTGTTATTGAAATAAAAGAAGATGTAGATGTTTCTACAGGTAATATCGAATTTGTTGGTGATGTGATCGTGCGGGGATCAGTCCAACCTGGCTTTGTAGTAAAAGCGGGTGGTAATATAGAAATTTTTGGTACGATTAGTGGCGGGACTGTAGAAGGTAACAATGTAACAATAAAGATGGGCATACAGGGAATGCATCGTGGTTATGTAAAAGCAAAAGGAAATATAGTTACGAAGTTTATTGAAAATGCAATCGTTCATGCTGATGTAGATATTTTTATTAGTGATGTAGTATTAAATTCACGGATTAGTGCTGGCAAAAAGATTTTAGTTGAAGGTAAAAAAGGGTTGATTGTTGGCGGGAAGGTCATGGCGGGTGAAGAAATTCGTGCGAAAGTCGTTGGTACTCATATGGCAACAAATACGACCCTTGAAGTAGGGGTAAATCCTACACTAAGAGAAGAGTACCAAAATATTCGTGTCGAAATAAAAAAAGTGGATACAAATCTTGAAACGACACAAAAAGCGTTGAACATTTTAAAAGCGATCGATCAAAACTTATTGCCACCAGAGAAGCGTGAAATGCTTTTAAAATTAACGAAGGCTCAGTTTCATCTTGTTGGTCAAGGTGAGATGATGCGTAACCGGATGAATGTGATTCAAAGTGAATTTGAAAACCTGCTTGGTGGACGTATAAAAGTATCGGACGTTATTTATCCTGGTGTTAAAGTGGTAGTCGGTACTGTGATTAAGCCAATAACGGAAATGTTGAAATTTACTTGTTTATATGCTGAAGATGGGGAAATAAAGATAGGCACATATAAATAACCTATGTTAGCGCGCTCTATTATATAGTGATTTATCTTATGTAATGGGATGGTGTGAAAATTGACGATTAAACCGGTAGACTTACAAGTGTTGATTCCTAGGGTCACAGAAGTGGGGAAAGTGCAGCATGTTACGAATCAACAAGATACTTTGCAACAACAACAATTTGCAGGAAAATGGGAGCACATTGCAACTGATCGTCAGCATCAGGTTCAAAGTACAAACAAAAGTGAAGATACGAAAGTGGCGCGGGAAAAATCAAAGGAACAGAATCAGTCAAAAAATAGTAGTAAACAAAAAGATGGGAAAGAAAAGCATACTGATGTTGATGGAGATAATCCATTATCAAAAGATCCTGCACGGGGACATTTGATTGATATCAAAACATAATTCCCCTATTATTAGTTTGGTGTGATGAGGTGTTATAATGTTATCCACGATTATAATGGTAGTCGTCGTTTTTCTTTGTGTAATATTTATTATATTTTATAAACGTGAGATGCTACTAAGAGTAGTTTCTGGTGATATTACTTCATCAACTTATCAATTTCAAGAACAGTTAGAAGAAACAGGAGATATTGTAATTAAACGTTTGGAAGAACAGGTGCTTCATTTAGAAAATTTATTAGAAGAAGCAAACCAAAAAATTATGAGTCTAGATAATAAATTGCAAGATGTTAGTATTTTTTTAGAAAAAGAGAAGAACACTATCGTTACGGAGTTAAATGATACGAAGATGATGATAGTAGAGCGCGCAACAGAAGAGTATAATAAGCATTTAGAGGAACAACATAGTCATTTTGAACAGTTATTAAATGAAGCCGATCAAAAGAACGAGTCTCTAAAGTGTAAAATTCAAGATACGATTCACCATTGGGAAAAAGAAAATAGTCATATAAATGAGAAAATCGTGAAAACTAGACGTATGATATCAGAGATAGATAATGAAACACATCATGTAGTGAATTCTAATGCAATTAACAATATAGCGATAGCAACAGATCAAATTGCTAAATTGAGTCTAGAAGATTATAAAGATATGGCACGTAATGATAAACGTGGTTCTATCATCGCAATGGATGAGTTAGGATATGATGTTGGTGAAATTGCGAAGACTACAGGAATCAGTAAAGGTGAAATTATGTTGTTATTGCAGTTAAATAAAAAATAATAGTATGGTAATATGATTGGTGAATCGCAGATATTTTTATGCCGAATAGTTAAAAATATCTTGTTATATAAATAAAGGTATGCTATAATTATCGTTGTGTCAAATCCACACACAATCTAATTTTGTCAGCTGTGCCGATGATTTGTCGGTGGAAAACAAAAAATGCGGATTGTGGCGGTAAATTAACAGGGGGTGTAAGTATGTCAGTAATTTCAATGAAACAACTTTTAGAAGCCGGTGTTCATTTCGGACATCAAACAAGAAGATGGAATCCTAAGATGGCTCCTTATATTTTTACGGAGCGTAATGGTATCTACATCATTGACTTACAAAAAACAGTCAAAAAAGTAGAAGATGCTTACAATTTTGTGCGTGAAATCGGTAAAGATGAAACGGTTCTATTTGTTGGAACAAAAAAACAAGCACAAGATGCAGTAAAAGAAGAAGCAATTCGTTCCAATATGTACTATGTCAATGAAAGATGGCTTGGTGGTATGCTAACTAACTTCCAAACGATTCAAAAACGTATTAAACGTTTAAAAGAATTGGAAAAAATGGAAGAAGAAGGCATATTTGAAGTGCTATCCAAGAAAGAAGTCCTTACACTTCGTCATGAAATGGAAAGACTACAAAAGTTCCTTGGTGGTATTAAAGATATGACTAAGTTACCAGGAGCTTTGTTTATCATTGATCCTCGTAAAGAGCGTATTGCTGTTGCAGAAGCTAAAAAACTTGGTATTCCAATTGTTGCGATTGTCGATACAAATTGTGATCCGGATGAAATTGATTATGTAATTCCGGGTAATGATGATGCAATTCGTGCAGTAAAACTTTTAACTGCAAAAATGGCAGACGCTATTATTGAAGCTAGACAAGGCGAAGAATTAGAAGAAGCTGAGTAAAAATATATAATAAGGGTAAGGGTTAATGAATGGTTACCCCTTACCCTTCATAATAGACAGGAGGATATTAGATGATAACTGCTGAAATGGTAAAAGAATTGCGCCAAACTACTGGTGCAGGTATGATGGATTGTAAAAAAGCTTTAATGGAAACGAACGGTAATATCAGTGAAGCTGTTGACTATTTACGTGAAAAAGGTTTAGCGGCAGCTGCTAAAAAATCTGGTCGTATTGCATCGGAAGGTGTTGTTGAATCTTACATACATGCAGGTGGACGAGTTGGTGTAATGGTTGAACTGAATTGTGAAACTGACTTTGTAGCGAAAACTGATGGTTTTAAAGCATTGGCTAGAGATATTGCGATGCAAATTGCTGCTGCAAATCCTACTTGTGTGCGCCGTGAAGAGGTTGATCCTACAATATTAGAACATGAGCGTGATATACTCAAAGCACAAGCTCTAAATGAAGGTAAACCTGCTAATATCGTTGAAAAAATGATTACTGGTCGGGTAGAAAAATATTATAAAGAAGTCTGTTTGATGGAACAAACTTTCATTAAGAATCCAGATCAAACTATTACTCAACTGATTAATGAAAACATTTCAAAAATTGGTGAGAATATCTCGGTTCGAAGATTTACTAGATATCAATTGGGCGAAGGTATGGAGAAAAAATCTAACGATTTTGCTGCTGAAGTAATGGCTGCTGTCAAAAAATAAGAGAACACTAAAGTGTTCTCTTATTTTCTAAGGATTCTTATGTTGTTGTAAAAATTGGATTGAAGAATGGGGGTATGCTTAATTATGGCAAAATATAAGCGCATCGTTTTAAAACTTAGTGGTGAGGCTTTGGCTGGACAACAAGGATATGGTATTGATCCAGTTATTGTTGACTCGATAGCTCGTCAGATAAAGGAAGTTAGAAAGACAAATCTAGAAGTTGCTATTGTAGTAGGTGGCGGTAATATTTGGCGCGGCCTGGCTGGTAGTGCAAAGGGTATGGATAGGGCTACTGCGGATTATATGGGGATGCTGGCGACTGTGATGAATTCCTTGGCTTTGCAAGATGCTTTAGAACAATGTAATGTTGATACTCGTGTACAGACGGCTATTGAGATGCGACAAGTAGCGGAACCTTATATTCGTCGCCGAGCTATTCGACATTTAGAAAAAAATCGAGTGATTATTTTTGCTGCAGGTACTGGTAATCCTTATTTTTCTACCGATACAACAGCAGCACTTAGAGCTGCTGAAATTGAGGCAGATGTAATTCTAATGGCGAAAAAGAATACAGATGGTGTATATGATTCAGATCCACGTTTAAATCCAGATGCGAAAAAGTTCAATGAACTTGCTTATATTGAAGTGTTACAGCGAGGATTAGGTGTGATGGATTCTACAGCTATTAGTTTGTGTATGGATAATGAAATTCCAATTGTAGTATTTAGTATTGATGAACCAGGTAATATTTTAAAAGCTGCTCTTGGCGAAGATATCGGTACTATTGTGGGGGTAAAAAATGATGATTAAAGATCTTTATACTAGTTATGAAGAAAAAATGAAAAAAGCATTAGATGCCTTACGAAGAGAATTAGCTACACTACGAGCTGGACGGGCTACACCAGCATTGCTTGATAAAATTACTGTGGATTATTATGGTACGCCGACACCGATTAATCAGGTAGCGAATATTGCAGTACCTGAACCACGGATGATTACCATTCAGGCATGGGAAAAAACAATGATTGCTCAAATTGAAAAGGCCATTTTAAAATCTGATTTGGGACTTAGTCCTAATAGTGATGGCGTTGTAATTCGCCTTAATATACCACAGCTTACTCAACAACGTCGTACAGAACTTGTCAAAGTCGTTCATAAGAAAGCGGAAGAAAATCGGATTGCCATCCGTAATTTTCGTCGTGATGCTAATGATACAATCAAAAAGCTTGAAAAAGAAAAAACTGTTTCTGAGGATGAATCCAAAAAAGCACAAGATGATATGCAGAAACTGACCGATAAATACATTAAAGAAGTAGATGTTGTTATGAGTGCTAAAGAAAAGGAAATCATGGAAGTATAATGGTAGATACAATTGCTCAATGTTTATCCGTAGTTAGACCCCAATTAGAGCAAAGTAATATAAAGTATAACATCTCGATGACTCGTCCCACTCGTGATGTGTCAAATTTAGATGAAGAGAGCCTTTATGTCATTCGGCAACAAATGGATTCGAAGGGTATTTATCAGTTGGTCGTTGCTGCTAAAATGAAAAAGTGTTAATATAGTATATAGGTTTGTTTTTCTATTGCTGATGGATATATAAATAAGGTGCCTGTGCGGCGGTTTGCCCTGTTGGTGCTATTTGGCTCCATGATTGGAAAACCCCCTCGCAAGAGGGGGTTTAGTTTATTATTAGGTTATTCTGGAGGGGCAGAAGATGTGGGAAAAATGGTTTGGTAAAAAAAATGAGTTAGTAGAGAAAACTGATGTATTAGATCCAGATAAAATGCCCCAGCATATTGCTATTATTATGGATGGTAATGGTCGCTGGGCCAAAAGTAAAGGTATGCCACGTGCATTAGGTCATCGCGCAGGAGTGGAGAGTTTACGTGGTGTTGTTACGACAGCTGTCAATATGAAACTCAAAGTATTAACCGTATATGCATTTTCTACTGAAAATTGGAAACGCCCACCTGATGAAGTAATGCTATTAATGAGGTTATTTTCGGAGTATATTGATAGCGAAATCGATGAATTACATAAAAAAAATGTACAGATCCGTTTTATTGGTAAAGTCGATGAATTAGATGAAAAATTACAGCAGAAGGTTGAAAAAACCCAGGCATATACTAGAGGAAATACGGGACTCGTTTTTAATCTGGCAGTGAATTATGGTGGGCGAGCGGAGATTGTGCGTTCGGTCCAAATGATAGCAGAAAAAGTCTTACATGGTGAGATGTTGCCTCAAGACATTACGGAAAAGAATATTGGCGAACATTTATATACGTCTGATTTACCTGAACCAGATTTATTAATTAGACCGAGTGGAGATTTTCGAGTTAGTAATTTTTTATTATGGCAATTGGCATATACTGAATATTGGTTTACGGATATTTATTGGCCTGATTTTAAACCTGAGAATTTAATTGAGGCTATCTTAGATTTTCAAAAAAGGGAACGAAGATTTGGCGGATTGAAGAAATAAGGTCTAGAGGTAGGTGTTTTAATGCTTGGTAAGCGAATTTTGACGGCAGTGATCGGTATGCCTGTTGCTGTTTATGTAATTAACTATGGAAAATGGTTATTTGCGCTTACAATTCTGATTCTTACATTATTAGCTTGGCATGAATTTTATACGATGTTACAACATAAAAACATTAAGATCTCTTATAAATTGGGTATTATAGTAAATTTATTGATTTTAGGATGCGCAGGGATAGGAAATTCGCAAGAATTTGCAGTTATTACTTTTGTTAGTACATTGTTATTATTAATGAAAATAATAACTTCAGGTACTAGATTTACGGTAGTAGATGCAGCGTGCTCACTACTCGGTATACTTTATATCGGCATGTCATTTTCTCATTTATTATTGCTTAGGTATACAAATGATTCTCTATATTTAATGACGAATATGGGAGAAATATCGGCTGGAGCAGCTTATTTATGGTTGGCTTTTCTCGGTACATGGGCGAGTGATACCTTTGCATATTTTGTTGGGACGTATTTAGGAAAACATAAATTATGTCCGTTGATTAGTCCTGGTAAAACAATTGAAGGTGCAATAGGTGGTATGATTGGTAGTATCATTGCTATCATGCTACTCGGGGTACTCTTTAAATTACCAGTCTATCATTGTATCATAATGGGACTATTAGTTGGAATTGCTGCACCTCTTGGTGATTTAGTAGAATCTGCAATCAAACGTTTCGCTGGTGTAAAAGACTCGGGACAAATTTTACCAGGACATGGTGGTATTTTGGATCGTTTTGATAGTATACTATTTACAGTACCTGTTATATATTACTATATGCATATTTTTGTATTACTGTAGTATATAATAGTTTACGTACGTGGAAAAGGAGAATTTTCTAATGCAACATATAGCGATTTTAGGTAGTACTGGTTCGATTGGTACACAAGCGTTAGACGTAATTGCAGCAAATCGTGAACAATTTAGTGTAACGGCTTTAGCTGCGTATCATAATGATCAATTATTAGAAGAACAAATTGAGCATTTTAAACCAGATATTGCTGTGCTTGTCGATCATGAGGCTGCTGATCGGCTCATTCGAAGATATTCAGGATCAACGGTTATTTTAAAGGGTGCAGAGGGATTGATTGCCGCTGCTACTCACTCTAATGTTCATACCGTACTAACTTCTTTAGTGGGGTTTGCAGGTCTTAAACCAACCATTGCTGCGATTGAGGCTGGTAAAAATATTGCACTTGCAAATAAAGAAACGCTAGTAGCTGCTGGTGAATTGATAACCAATCTAGCAAAAGAAAAAGGCGTCAAAATTTTACCGGTTGATAGTGAGCATAGTGCGATATTTCAGTGTTTGCAAGGCGAAAATAAAAAAAATATAAATCGTATTCTGTTAACTGCTTCCGGTGGACCTTTTCGTGGGCGGAGCACGCAAGAATTAGAGCAGATAACAGTTGAAGATTGTTTGCGTCATCCTACTTGGTCTATGGGGAAAAAAATTACAATTGATTCTGCAACGCTTGCCAATAAGGGATTAGAAGTAATTGAGGCTCGCTGGTTATTTGATGTGGATTATTCCCAAATTGAAGTGTTGGTTCATCCACAAAGCATTGTTCATTCGATGGTTGAATATATTGATGGATCAGTGATTGCGCAATTAGGAATGGCTGATATGCGTGTGCCAATCCAATATGCATTTACCTATCCAGAGCGATTGATAGCAGATTATCCTAAACTTGATTTCAAAACGTTATCGGCATTAACTTTTGCTGCACCTGATACTACTACTTTTCCAGCATTAGCGCTTGCATATCATGCAGGGCGCACTGGCGGGACTGTGCCATGTGTATTTAATGCTGCAAATGAAGAAGCGGTATATGCTTTTCTAGGTGGCAAGATACGATTCCTTGATATTATGACAGTGATTCGTACGGTAGTAGAAAGTCATATCGTCATTGCTACCCCTAATTTAGAAGATATTTATCGTGCTGACATTTGGGCACGTTCTCAGGCCAAAGAAATCTTGATAGGACTTATGCAATAAACATATAATTTTTTGCTCTATTTAGTAATTCGCATTGAACCAATTTTAAAAAAATAGCAAAGTAGGGGGGAATTTTATTGTTAACGACAGCTGTGGCTACGATTTTTGTATTTGGGCTATTGGTATTGGTTCATGAATTAGGTCATTTTTTCACAGCTAAATTCGTAGGGATGCGTGTTGATGAGTTTGCTCTTGGGTTCGGTCCTAAAGTAGTGAGTTATAAATATGGTGAAACATTATATTCTTGGCGGATTATACCACTTGGTGGTTTTAACAAAATTGCAGGTATGGATCCAGATGAAGAGCAAGATGAAAGGTCTTTTTATGCTAAATCGGTACCAGCTAGAATGTTTGTAATTGTAGCTGGTTCTGCGATGAATTTTGTCTTGCCCATAGTTTTATTTTTAGTTATTTTCCTAAGTGCAGGCATTGATACTCCATCGGCACAACCGATTGTTGGTACTGTATTTGCTGATAAACCAGCAGCGCAAGCAGGTCTAATGACTGGGGATCATATTATAGCTGTGAACGATGATGAGATTACATCATGGCAACAATTTGTTTCCATTATTCAAGTGAATGCTAACAATCCATTGTCCCTGCATTATAAACAAGATGGTATCTTGAAAACTATTATTGTGACACCAGAGTATGATGAAAAAGGCAATCGTGGTATCATTGGTATTATGCCGAAACTTGAAAAATATCATCCTGGTGCAGTTGAGGCTGTTGGTTTATCATTCAAACAAACGTATATGGTTGCTAGTAGCATGGTGGTTGGGATTGCTCATATGATTACAGGAAAAGTCGCTGCAGAAGTAGCGGGACCTATCGGTGTGGCTAAAATGACAGGTGAGGTCGCACAATTAGGTTTGATGCCATTGTTGCAATTTACTGCTTTTTTGAGTCTGAATTTGGGGATTTTTAACTTGTTACCAGTACCAGTTCTTGATGGCGGACATTTAGTAACATTGGCAGTTGAGGGAGTACGTGGTAAACCATTAGGTAAGAAAGCGATGCAGGTAATACAAACAGTTGGGCTTGGTTTATTGTTATTATTATTTGTGTTCGCTACATTTAAAGATATTTTTAATCGGTAGAGACGATTGATTTGAGTCTGTTTTGATAGTTTAGAAAATACATAGGTTTTTATTCAGTAAAGAAATGGGTGAAATTATGCAACGTAAAAAAACTTCTTCTGTATGTATTGGCAATATACAGATTGGTAATGCAGCTCCTATCGCTGTACAATCGATGACGAATACGAAAACTGACAATGTAGAAGCTACAGTAGCGCAAATTAAACAATTAAGTGACGCTGGCTGTGATATCGTAAGAGTGGCAGTGCCGGATATGTCTGCCGCTCAGGCAATAAGGCAAATTAAAGCCCATAAAGATGTCAATGTGCCGCTTATTGCTGATATTCACTTTGATTATCGACTGGCTCTTGCTGCCATGGAAAGTGGAGTGGACGGACTACGTATTAACCCTGGTAATATGGGGGACACCGAACAAGTTGCAATGATTGTTGAAAAAGCGAAACAACGTCATATTCCGATTCGGATTGGTGTGAATGCTGGATCGCTTGATAAAGAGATTCTAGCGAAGTATGGCGGACATCCTACACCTGCTGGCATGGTAGAAAGTGCCTTGCAGCATATTGCTATTTTAGAAAATCTTGGTTTTTATGATATTAAAATATCACTAAAAGCCAATGATGTTCCGATGACGATTCAGGCTTATCAGTTAATGTCGGAGACTGTAAAGTATCCACTGCATTTAGGCATTACAGAAGCGGGAACGATAAAATCAGGAATTATTAAATCGGCAGTTGGTATTGGTGCTTTGCTGGCACAAGGTATTGGTGATACCATTCGTGTATCTTTGACAGGCGATCCTGTTGAAGAAGTACGAGCCGCTAATGAGATTTTAAAGGCATTAGGTTTGAGAGAATATGGTCCGACCTTAGTGTCTTGTCCGACTTGTGGACGTTGTAATATCGATTTGGCAGCGATTGCTGTGCAAGTTGAGGAAAAATTGAAAACTTTTAGTAAACCACTCAAGGTTGCCGTTATGGGGTGTGTAGTAAACGGTCCAGGAGAAGCTCGTGAAGCTGACATTGGAATTGCTGGTGGTAAAGGACAAGGACTCGTTTTTCGCAAAGGCGAAATTATACAAACCGTTACAGAAGATCAGTTATTACCAGTATTATTTGCTGAAATTGATAAGCTTATTGAGGAGGAACAGTAATTTATGCGTGTATCACAGTTATATGCTCCCACATTAAGGGAAACACCGGCAGAGGCCGAAGTAGTAAGTCATCAGCTTATGTTACGAGCTGGTATGATTCGAAGAGCAACAGGTGGGGTTTATACTTATATGCCTTTAGCCTTACGGATACTTAGAAAAATTGAAGCCATTATACGCCAGGAAATGGATGCTAAGGGTGGTCAGGAATTATTGATGCCGATTATCCAGCCCGCAGAAATATGGCAAGAGACAGGACGTTGGGATGTATATGGCGATGAAATGTTTCGTCTAACAGATCGGCATAATCGTGCATTTTGTTTAGGCCCAACACATGAAGAAATGATGACGACATTAGTGAAAACCGATGTTCGCTCTTATCGTCAATTGCCACTTCGTCTATACCAGATTCAAAATAAATATCGTGATGAAAGGCGTCCACGGTTTGGTTTGATGCGTGGTCGTGAGTTTATCATGAAAGATCTTTATTCGTTTGATAAGGATGAAGAAGGTCTTAGCGAATCGTATAATCAAATGTACGACGCATATACCAATATCTTTACTCGTTGTGGTTTGACTTTTAGAGCAGTAGAAGCAGATGGGGGAGCCATTGGCGGAACTGGAACCCATGAATTTATGGTGATTGCAGATGCTGGTGAAGCAGGGATTGTGTATTGTCCTTCCTGTGAGTATGCAGCAAATGTTGAAAAAGCGGAATTAAAACCAATCCTTGCAGCAGAGGAAGAGTGCCAAACATTACGTAGTGTGGATACCCCTAATACTAAGTCTATTGAAGATGTAACAAAATTATTAAATGTAACTGCTGATAAGACGATCAAAACGATTATCTATCAAACGGATAAAGGTGTAGTATTAGCCTTAGTACGGGGCGATCATGAAGTCAATGAAATAAAAGTGCAGAATCTAGTAGAATGCTTAACCATTGAAATGGCAGACGAAAAAACAATAACAGAGACGCTGCAAAGTGCTCCTGGGTTTATTGGACCAGTTGGCACGAAGTGCAAGACTGTTATTGCTGATTCTACCGTAATGAAAATGTATAATGCGGTATGTGGTGCGAACGTAGTGGATCAACATTATATCAATGTGAACCCTGTGCGAGATATTACACCTACATTTGTTGCTGATATTCGTCAAATTGAGGAAAATGATCCTTGTCCTCATTGTTCATTGCCAGTGAAAACCGCAAGAGGAATTGAAGTTGGACAAGTATTTAAATTACATACGAAATATAGTGAGGCTTTAAAAGCTACCTATCTTGATAATAACGGTAGAGAAGCACCAATGGTGATGGGCTGTTATGGTATTGGGGTCAGTCGTACCATGGCGGCTGCTATTGAGCAAAATAATGATGAATATGGTATTATTTGGCCAGTTGCCATTGCGCCATATCATGTAGTGATTGTGCCCGTTAGCACAAAAGATCAAAGTCAAGTATCATTAGCAGAGGACATTTACCAAAAGTTAAATAATGGTGGCATTGAGGCGGTTCTTGATGATCGTAATGAACGACCTGGTGTGAAATTTAAAGATGCGGATTTGATTGGTTATCCACTAAAAATCACTGTTGGGCCAAAAGCGATAAGTGAAAATGTTATTGAAGTAAAAGTAAGACGTACTGGTGAAGTATTTCATTATACGGTAGACAATTACTTAGAAGAGATAAAAGCATTGTTGGCAACTTTATAATATTTATTTTTGCCATTCTTTCCATATTTCGGGACAGTAGCCAACGGTTGCGGCTACTGTCCCATTTCTTACAATAGGTGTTTTAAATAGTGTAGGATGTTCAAGGAGTATCTGTTCTCTATTGTGAACAATATATTGTAAATTGCGTTTTTGGTATTCTTTGCACTGGGTATCAATTAAATCTTTTAGATTTACAAATCGCTGTATGCTAGTTAATTCTCCTTTGCTCAAACCTTTTATTGTTAAGTCAATGAATTGATAGGTGATTTTTCGTTCTTTAAAATATCGTTCTGCTTTGCGAGTATCTTGACATTTTTTTGTGCCAAATAGTTGAATGTTCATAGTATCTCCTTTTTGTATGATAGTACTTCTTATAAAAATATCGTAATTTAAAGAGAAAAGCAATACAATAGATGGTTATATTTAAAAGAAACAAGATTGTGTATAGAAAGAAGTTTTTAGCAAAATAGATATAGAGGATGTATAGGGATATAAGTTATAGGTGATAGTAGATATATAACTCACTAATAAAATGATAGCTGTATTATTAGTCCACGACGATTGCTAGTAAGTTGATTTAGTGATATCTATTTAGATAGATGTTGACCTGAGAATACTCTCAGGAATATAATGTAATCATAAGATAGAAAAGGGGGAAAATAATT
>CAXYVG010000033.1:0-34697 GCA_964292325.1 uncultured bacterium
GATGTTAGAAAAAGCGAGAGAGAGTATTGCCCAAGATGGAATGAAGTCAGAGGGCAGGATGGTACTGCTAACAGATGCTGTGCCGTGGGGTGCAGAATGGCAAAAGACATTTAAGAGCAGTGACATCGTTATTTTTACCTGGATGGGCAGTGGTCTTGCTACTATATTCTTAAAAAAATCAGCTGAGTATTTACGTAAGCAGAAGATTACCCATAGTATGCTGATTATCGATCCGAGCGCAGGCGAACTATCTTATGGCGTTTCAGCAGAAGACAAAGAGCAGATGCAAAAGTATCTATCTTATGGCGGAATTGAAAATTTCAAGCAGTTTTGGTGTTGGTTAGCCCAGATGTATTGCCGGGAAATCATGACGGTGAAAGAGCCAGAACCTTTACTATGGCATGGAATTTATCATCCACGGGCAGAGCGTCCCTTCACCGATTTGGCAGAATACCACGCGGAATTTTGTAAAACGGATAGGCCAACAATTGGACTGCTATTTTATCGTGATGAATGGGTTTGGGGTGATCTAGCTTATCAGACAGCCCTGGTAGAGGAAATAGAGAAGCAAGGGATGAATGCCCTGGCAGTTTTTTGTCAATATATGAGTAATCCTGAACTAGGTGCACCAGGTCTGCAAGAGACAATGTCTACTTTTTTTCAGCATGATGGAAAAGCTGGTATTGATGTTTTGCTCAATACCGTTAAGTTTTCGATGACGGCTATGAAAGCCATTGATCAGGAATCTCTTAATGAACTAGGTGTACCTATTATACAGGCTTATACAATGTATCAGTCGCGGGAAGAATGGAAACAGTCTATTGAAGGTATGACAGCTATGGAAATGGCGGTTAGCATTGCCATGCCGGAATTTGATGGGGTTCTTCACGGAGTGCCAGTAGCTGGGCGGGAATATCAAGCTGATGGTAATGCGATCTTTCTTCCCATTGCGGAACGCATCAATATGATTGTACGCAAAGCAGGCAAATGGGCCAAATTGCGTAGCAAACCCAATAGGGAGAAAAAAATAGGTATCATTTTTCATAACTATCCACCTACGAATTCTAATATTGGCAGCGCTGCTGGCATGGATTCGCCAGAGAGTATTCGTCTTTTATTGGCGAAAATGCGTGAACTTGGCTATAAAATTGATAGTATTCCCGAAGACAGTCAGTCTTTCATGAATGAATTAATTGCCTTAAACAAACTGAGCCAGATAAACTGGACGCTGTCATGGAATTGATTCGAGACAAAGCAGCTGAGGCCAATTTGCTGGAAGATGTGCCAGAAGACGCGGCGCAACCTTTTGATGAGTTTGTGGGACGGCTACATGTGTATGTGACTGATAAGAAGTCATGTCCTATTTAGGTTGAAAAGAGTGGGAGGAAAACAGTGAGAAAAAACAATGAATGCAAAATGCTGATCCTAGGTCTGACAGGACAATGTAATTTTGCCTGCTCTTACTGTTACGCACATGAGCATCCGCAAGAACGTATGAGTCTAGCGATAGCCACTAAGGCTATTGAGATGGCTGCTCAAAGTGGCAAGCCCTTTGTATTGCAGTTTAGTGGTGGAGAACCGTTGTTGGCCTTTGATGTTATGCAGGAGATTATTGGTTATGTGCATCAAAAGCGAATACCTGCGATTTTGCAGGTGCAGACAAATGGATCTATGATGGAACGTGATATGGCGATATATTTACGGGATGCCAAGGTGGGGGTGGGCGTCAGTTTAGACGGTAGGCCTCAGCAAAATGATATTCACCGTCGATTACCGTCAGGCGAGGGAACGAGCCCGTTGATTCTGCGTGGTATACAGGTTCTAGCCCAAGCAGGAGTGGAGATTGGCATTACTTGTGTTGTAACCGATCGCAATGTAAGACAATTATCAGGCATAGTGGAAATGGCTTATTACTTAGGTAATGTGAGAAAAATCGGTTTTGACCTGCTGCGTGCTCAGGGCCGTGGTGTAGGGATTAAGGCGGCAGATGCCCAAGATCTGGAAGAAGGGCTACAACAGGTACTGATGACAGCACGCCGCTTAGAACAGCAGACTGGCAAGAAATTGGTGTTTTCTCATACTGAGCGTGTAAAAAGCTTAGAGTGCAAAAGTCTCACAGGTTTTGCCCACTGCCATGCGATGAATGGAGAGGCGGCTTTTGTTGATGCAAAGGGTGAGATCTATGCGTGTGCGTCTTTAGCTGGAGCTTCTGAATTTCGGTTGGGTACTGTAAAAGAGGATATTGATTTGTTTAAGCAGCAGAAAATTGGCATCTTGATAAAGGAAAGTATGGAGTTTTGCCCAGTATGTCCCTCTTTTTCCTTGTGTGGTGGTGCTTGTTTTGCTCGTTGGTATGGAGCCAATGCTGCTGGTATGCCTTATCTGCCGGAATGTATGCTGAAAAATGTTTTTATTGAGGACTATAAGAAACGAAAGGAGGCGACAATATGAAACTATACACGTTGTCAACAGGTGATCAGGTGTATCGCTACTACAAGTCAATTGTTATTTTGTTTGATGGCCCTCGCAAAGTTCTCAGTACGTCGATATTGAATGGTGGGTACCGTGAAGACCTGACCTCTATATTTAATCACGACTGCAATCCAGGTGCTGGTATGGCTTGTGCGCTGCGTGCTCCTACTTATGAACAGCACATGCAACTGGTGGCTGGAGAACTTGGTCTTGCAGTGGACAAGACATCAGGAATAGCTACGGCTGCTTCTATGGACAATGTGGCGATACGCGTAGAATCATATGAAAATTTGACCGTTACGGCCATTGTTACCGGTGGGATAGAAGTAAATGGCGGTCGGGTAGGCGATCCTGCAACTTATTATCAACCCATTGACAAGACGGCTCCTTACAAGCCAGGGACAATTAACATTATGCTAGTTATTGATGCTGATGTACCACCTGGGATACTGGCTAGAGCATTGGTAACATGCACCGAGGCTAAAACAGCAGCACTGCAAGAGTTGATGGCAGGCAGTAACTACTCATCGGGTCTGGCGACAGGGTCAGGTACTGATAGTACGATTGTGGTGGCTAATCCAGCATCACCGCTGTATTTTGAAGGTGCGGGCAAACATTCTAAACTAGGTGAATTGATTGGTCGCTCGGTGAAGGAAGCTGTTAAAGAGGCTTTGTTCTTACAGACGGGGTTAGCGCCAGAGTATCAGCATAGTGCTTTACGCCGTTTAAAGAGATATGGTATTACGGAAGAAAAACTCTGGAGTGGGTACCTACTTAGAAAAAAAGATGTTGTCAAAGCAAAGTTCCTTGATTGTTTATATCGTTTTGAACAGGAAGATTGCTTTGTTACCTACACGTCTTTATATATTCATTTATTGGATCAACAGGATTGGGGGCTACTTTCAGATGATGAAGTTCGTGAAGCAGGCAAGGAAATAATAGATATAATGAGTAAAACATACGGTCTCAAGGCCTTATTAATTACCGATACTATGGATTTCCTTAGTATCTGGGAAACCGTTCTTTTAGATATACTGGATAGTAAATTTGAAAAATAAAGGAGATTCATTATGCGAACAGGTGTTTATCCATTTACTGCAATTGTTGGTCAGGAAGATATGAAATTGGCTCTTATTCTCAATGTTATTAACCCCGCTTTAGGTGGAGTACTAATAAAAGGTGAGAAAGGAACAGCGAAATCTACAGCTGTGCGTGCACTGGCCGATTTACTTCCTGCAATGGAAGCGGTTAAAAAATGTTCCTTTCGTTGTGATCCTAAGGATCTTCATCATATGTGCGAAGCGTGTCTGCAAAAAAATAAAGGGGAAGCACTTGCTGTGCAATCAGTGAAAATGAAAGTGGTTGAATTACCCGTTAGTGCAACAGAAGATAGGGTTGTTGGAACACTTGATATCGAGCATGCCATCAAATGTGGAGAAAAGAAATTCGAGCCTGGTATCTTGGCTCAGGCCAATCGTAATATTTTATATGTAGATGAAATCAATTTACTCGATGACCATGTTGTAGATGTGCTACTGGATGCGGCTGCCATGGGAGTCAATACTGTGGAGCGGGAAGGCGTGTCATACTCTCATCCAGCACGGTTTATTTTGGTTGGTACTATGAATCCTGAAGAAGGTGACATTAGACCACAACTTCTTGACCGCTTTGCACTTTCCGTTACAGTGTCTGGTGAACACCAACCAGAGCAAAGAGTAGAAGTCATTAAACGTCGCCTAGCTTATGAACAAGATTCAGATGTTTTTTCCAGTAACTATCAACAGGAACAAGATCAACTAGGCAACGCCATTATGCAGGCACATCGGTTGCTACCAGAGGTCACAATTGCCGATGAACTGCTTACATTAGTTGCAAACATGGCGATTAAACTGGATGTAGATGGACATCGCGCTGATATTACTGTCATCAAAGCAGCACTTACCTTGGCAGCATTTGATGGTCGAAGCAGCGTAACGGCTGACGACATCAAGACAGCAGCTAAGCTGGCCTTGCCACATCGTATGAGACGACGTCCATTTGAAGAAGGTGTACTCAATTGGGAAACTGTAGAGGCTATTTTTCAGGAGCAATAACTAGGAGGCGCAATATGAGTAAAGTGAGTTTTTTCCCTTTTGTAGCGGTGGTCGGTCAAGAAGATGTGAAAGAAGCACTTTTAATTGCTCTGACTAATCCTAAGGCAGGCGGCGTTTTGGTTGCTGGTGAAAAAGGAAGCGCCAAGTCAAGTCTAGTGCGAGCTTTGGCACAAATTATTCCAGATCAAAAAGTAATTGATTTGCCTTTAAATGCGACAGAAGATATGGTATTTGGCCATATTGATCTTGAACATGCTGTACTACGTGGTGAAAAAATGTTTTCGCCGGGCATTCTTGGCAGAGCCCATGGGCAGGTGCTTTATGTTGATGAAATTAATTTATTGCGGCAGGAGATTGTAACAAGTATACTGAATACCGCTGATCGCGGGGTGAATGCTGTAGAACGGGAAGGCATTTCTTATCAACATGAAGCCAAGTTTACGCTGATCGGTACGATGAATCCAGAAGAAGGTACCTTGACTTCGTCGATACTTGACCGCTTTGGTATGTTTGCATCTGTCAGTCGGGAGATGGATTGCATTGCTAGAACGGAAATCATGCGGCGCGTCTTGGCCTATGAGAAGGATCCAAAATTATTTTGTCAGCAGTATCAAGAGGCTACGAACGAACTGATAAATAGCCTGCAAACAGCCCAAAAACTGCTTGGTACCATAATAGTCAGTAATGCCATGATTGAACTGACAGCGCAATATTGCATGAAAGCGAATGTAGCTGGACACCGGGCGGAATTGTATTTAATTGAAGCGGCCAAAGCCATTGCTGCCTTGGCTGGGCGGGATTATCTATTGCCTGCTGACATGGAACGAGCAGCTTTTTTCATACTCCCCCATCGTATGCGTCAGGAAGAAAGTCAGCCGCCGCAACCCAAAGAGCAAGAGAACGACCAGACAGATGAGCAGACGGATGAACAAAGTGATGATCCAAATCCTGCCCCCAATAATGAGCAAAAGGAAAATCAACCACCCCCACCTGACAATTCGTCACCAGATTCATCACCGGATAACCAAGATGACAATGATGCTGAGAGGGATGAATCAGAAGGGCAAAACCAAGAACAGTCTGAACCCAATCATAATGCTGAGGCTCAAGAGGGAATATCAGATATTGATACCGCTTTTTCTAATGCAAAAATGGCTGTTACTTTGCCCCAAGATCGTCAGCTTAGGCAAAGCAGTGGTAAACGCAGTCTGACTCGTACCGATCTGCATCAGGGACGTTATGTCCGGTCTTGCATACCTAAAGGGAAATTGACTGATTTGGCATTTGATGCAACTCTTAGGGCGGCTGCTCCCTATCAGCGATTGCGTGCAAAAGGAACATGCTGCATGAGCATTCAGCAAGAAGATTTACGGCAGAAAGTGCGGGAAAAACGTATTGGTAATACTTTTTTATTTGTTGTCGATGCCAGCGGATCCATGGGGGCACGCGAGCGGATGCGGGCTGTAAAAGGCGCAATTTTTTCCATGCTACAAGATGCATATCAAAAAAGGGATCAGGTCGGTTTAATCGCCTTTCGGCGGCAGACAGCAGAGGTGTTACTGCCAGTTACCCGCAGTGTAGATTTAGCGCAGAAATGTTTACAACAATTGCCGACAGGTGGGAAAACACCGTTGGCAGAAGGTTTGGCGACAGCTTTTTCTGTACTCACGTCCATGCGAAAAAAAGAACGAGAAATGCAGCCCATTGTAGTGCTAATTACAGATGGCAGAACCAATCGGAGTGTGAATGGTTCTGGTGATGCCATTGCGGATGCTATGACGATGGCGGGAAAAATCAGACTATCTGGTGTTTCTAGCGTAGTCATTGATACAGAAACAGATTTTATTAAGCTCGGAATTGCGCGAACAGTAGCCCAAAAGATGGGTGCCACATATTATCCTTTGCAAGAATTATCTGGTCAAAAAATTCTTCAGATTGTGCAAAATCTGCAATAAATGTTAGATGAATAGAGGCGTTAGAATGATTTTAAATTTGACTAGCATATATTTGCTGTTCCCAACTGTATTTGTAGTAGCTGGTTGACATTCTATGGTAATCAATATTATGATTAATATGTAAAAATAATTAAATAATGATGAATCGCCGATTGTGCCCAGGGGTGATGGGAGGGGGATGTAGTTGTAAACAGTTTATTGATTAAAATGAGCTATTTTTGTGAACCTTCCTTTGACACAGAGGAAGGTTTTTTTGCTGTGAACGTACTTAACGTCATTAATTTTAATTTTGAAAGGAAGATGTATAATGAGTAAAAAAGCAATTTTAGTAGTCAGTTTTGGTACCGCTTATCTGGATGCGTTGCAAAAATCCATTGGGAGTACAGAGGAGAGCTTTAGAACTGCATTTCCAGAATATGATGTGCGTCGTGCTTTTACCTCACAAGCTGTGATTGAAAAATTAGCCGAGAAATATGATGTGCAAGTGGATGGCGTCGGAGAGGCTCTGGAAAAGTTAGCGACAGAAGGTTTTGAAGAAGTATATATTCAGCCTCTCTATTTAGTGGCTGATAAAACATATACTCATATTAAGGAATATGTTATTAAACTTGCGCACGACAAAGATAAAAAGTTTAAAAAAATAACAATGGGTCGCCCACTCTTACTTTCCATGGGTATTAAGGATCATCCCGATGACTATAACATTGTGATTGAAGCCATGAAAACACAAATCCCTGAATTAGGGAGTCATAAAGCCGTTGTCTTGATGTGCAATGGCAGTCATCAAATGGAATATTCTGTTTTACAATTGAAATTAGCAGATGCCGGTATCAAAAATGCTTTTGTATATACTGCAGAAGGGTATCCAAGTTTAGAAGGAGTGATACGACAACTCAAAGAAACTCAAATTAAAGAAGTTGTATTAGCACCATTTTTATTGGTAGCCAGTGAACATGTGATTCAGTATATTGCAAGTGATAAGGCGGATTCTGCTAAATCAAAACTAGAAGCAGAAGGGTATACAGTGAGTGTATATACAAGTGGTTTAGGTGAGAGTCCTGCAGTGCAAGCTATTTACGTCCAACATCTAAAGGATGCTTTGCGGGCGATGGAAATGCATCATGGACATCATAGAAAGCCAGCTCATGGTGAGCAAAAGGTTGCACATCATGGTCATAAATAGTGATTAGCTTAAAAAATATATAACACGCTAAGTCTTTTACAGGCAATCGCTTATTGTCGGCAGATAAACGATATAGATGCAATGTACTTAGTAGGTCATATAGAGTTGCAATTTCATATTATTGAGATAGGTGCCCACAAGGGCTTAATAGGGAAGACCGGTGTAATACCGGCGCGGTCCCGCCACTGTAATGGGGAGTAGATTCCAAGTTATACCACTGAGGCGTTAGCCTTGGGAAGGTTTGGATGAGCTATGATCCTAAGTCAGGAGAACTGCCTATTTAACAATCACCATTTTTAACCCACGAGCGATGGGGAGGGGATTTAAGTACATAGTATTGTAGTGTAGTTATTTCCCGGCGTATTTTACGTCGGGATTTTTATTTGCGATATACGATATGGGCTTATTTAAATCTCCTGCTTATGGCTAGGAGATTTATTTTTTTGCGTGGGAAATCAGAAAAAATAAAAGAATAAACAATATTGTGGAGAGGGGTATTTAGATTGAAGAAAAAATGACTTACAAAGTCAGTTTTATGGAGAAAAATGTGTATGGGGATGTTAGTTGCCAATTTCATGCTTTTTCCTGATGGTATTACTTTTGCTGCAGATAAGGTTCAAACAGAGAATTTTATGTTAGATCCAGTGGTGGTTACAGCACAAAGACGTGAAACGAAGGATTTGAATACGCCGGCGACAATTACGGTCATTACAGCGGCAGAATTAAAAGAAACCGGAGCGGTTAATGTTTTTGACGCTTTAGACCACGTCATTGGCTTTAGCAGCATGTCATATGGACCGACAGGTACAGACTATGGTATGTCTTCTGGCAGAGCAATGATTCGCGGTCTTGAAAAAGGTACGTTAGTTTTGGTCAATGGTGCGCCCATTAATTTATTGAATTATAATGGCTCAGGCGGAATTCCCTTGGAAGCAGTCGAGAAAATTGAAATTAGTAAAGGGGCAGGTTCTACATTATATGGTTCTGAAGCGTTAGCTGGCGTAGTTAATATTATAACCAAAAAGCCAGGGAGCAGCCCCAAAACTACAGTGAGTGTCGCTGATGGCAACTATAGTAAAGATTGGTCAGTAAGTTCAAATTTTGACAACAATGCAATTTATTTAAAACGGGAATATATTAGCGCTATTGATAGGACTTCAAGAGCTAATATCACTGATAAAAAAACGAATACTGCAGTAATGCCTTATGGATTAGACAGCGGCACGAAAGACAGTTTATATTATACAACGCAATTAAGTGATGATTTAAACTTGAACTGGTCATATACAAATCTGCAATCCAATCGCCCACGGTTTAATGTGACTGGTTCGCGCAATATTTTATATACATATGATGATGTGCGTAATAATATAAATCTAATCTATGATAATAAAAATAATAATATAAAGTCGGTTTTATCTTTTAACAAAAGACATGCCTTTGCGGATAAATATACTTATTCAAGTAAAAAATGGAATATTAGTGAACGGTATGATATGTATGGCATAAATTGGGATACTCAAAAAATATGGCAGTTAAGAGAGGATCAGGATACATTGATTGCCGGAGTTACTTTGGCGCAAGAGCATTATAATGGGCTGGCTTCTAGTACTGCGGTCAATAAAGATAACGCTTTGCGTAATAGTGTTGCGGCATATGGGTCTTATACGTATGCTGTTAATCCTAAATTTAGCACAACACTAGGCTTGCGGGGGCATTTTATTGATGACTATGCTACCACAGAACATGTATTTTTGCCCCAACTCCAGACACTTTATAAAATAAATGACAATACTTCCTGGTATACCAATATCGGTAAGTCATTTCAAATGCCGGCATTAAACTCATATTTTCAAAAACGAGATGCTGATTTCACTAAATTAAAACCTCAACAAGGCTGGAACTATGAAACGGGGCTAAAAAAGATAATTGATCAAAGTCAATCTTTTAAATTAGCAGTCTATCATATGGACATCAAAGATCAGTTTGTCTGGAAAAAGAATGCAAGTGATAATAGTGATTATTTAGGAAATGTTGGTAACTTTCGTACTACTGGTGTTGAAGCAGAATATGTAAATGTTATTAATAATAATTGGAAATACAATATAGGTATTAGCTATTCGAATCCTGAGAACAATGAAAGTGGCGCTTGGGCACAATGCAATAGCAGGATACAAACAACTGCGGGAGTAACTTACAATAAAGAAAAATGGCTAGCGAATGTTAATTTCTTATTTTTAGGTGACCGAGAAGAAAGTTATTACAAAATTAATGGAGCCATCAGTGCTGTTCCAGATCGGGTGCAATTAAATGCCACAATTAAGTACCAGATAGAACGTAATCAATCAGTTGCTCTCGATTTATATAATATCCTTGACCGTGATAATTCTGTAAATAAATATGAGAATTTGGATTTACCCTTTAATTTTACATTAAGATACAATTATACTTTCTAATTTTAATCAATGAGGCGAACACGGAGAATCTTCCCTGTGTGGTGAGTGTAGGCTCTACGACGCCGGATGTATTTTAGAAATACTTGACAAAAAAAAATTTTTGTTATACTCTATAAGTAAAGTATGATAAAAAAATCACATATTGATGATATAGGTGCCCCATTTGGGCTTAATAGGGAAGTTGGTTAAAAACCAACACGGTCCCGCCACTGTAATGAGGAGCAAATCCATAGTATGCCACTGAGAAGTGATTCTCGGGAAGGTTTGGATAAGCGATGATCCAGAGTCAGGAGAACTGCCTATATAGCAATCACCGTTTGACCTGCGAGAGATGGGGAGGAGATTTACACGCAATATTTGCGTTATTTCGTCCCGGCTGATATTTTCAGCCGGGCTTTATTAACTGTAATGATATACTTGCGTTTAACTCTCAGCTAATGCTGAGAGTTTTTTATTTTTAAAATAGCAAAATGTATCAGTAGCACAATCTATATAAGGAGAGGAAGAAAAAATGAAAAATGAGTTGAAGAAGAATTTAACAGTGCCTGTTGTATTATGTTGCCTAACATGTCCATCATTCGTAGCGGCTGCAGAGGTGACTCCAGATTATGCGTTAGAAGAAGTAACCGTTACTGCTTTGCGTTACGCAACTAAGGATTTGGATACTCCTGCCGATACCAAAGTATATACGAATGAGCAACTAAAAGCTACCGGAGCGGTAAACCTAATTGAAGCATTAAAATATACGGAAGGTATGATCTATCATTCAATGGGACCACAAGGACAATCTTGGGGCAATATGACTAGTAAAATCATCATGCGCGGTGTCGATAACGGTACGTTGGTACTCGTCAATGGTGTTCCAGTTAATCTGAATGGATATTATAATTTGGAACAGATTTCAGTTGAATCGGTGGAGCGAGTTGAAATCGTTAAAGGTGGCGGTTCCGTTTTATATGGCAGTGAGGCTTTTGGTGGGGTTGTTAATATCATTACCAAAAAGAAAGTAGACAACACTGTAATGGTATCAGGTGGTACGAATCAACAAAATGATGCCATATCATTCCAGGCTGGAAAATCTAGTTTTAGTTATAATTATGGGAAAAACAAAGAAGCGGGTGTTGTGACAGATGCCAAATCTAGCAAAACACTAGGTCCGACAACGGCCCCTGTATATTATAAAATCGCTTTTGGTGATAGTAACCAGAATAACTTTACTTGGAATTACAAGTTTGATGACAACGTAAATTTTAGCTATATGTATGGAGCGGATGATTATCACATTCTATATCGGCAAAATGATACCAATCGTATATTACAGGATTCGCATTATAATAATGACAAGCATATGGCACAGCTCGAATACAAAAAAAATGGTTTGATCAGCAAATTGTTCTTGAACAAACAAAATTTGGACTATACTGTGTTGGAAACGAGTCGCCCAGCCATCCAAGCCTGGACAAAGGCGGAAAACTTGGTATATGGATTGGATACGCAAAAAACATGGGATGTAGGTAAAGGAAAATGGTTAGCAGGATTGACCTATCAAAATGAAGGATATCAGCAAACACAGAGAGCTTTTACTGGTAGTGGAACGACTCGCAAATTGGCGGCAATGAAAGGAACTGGTTCCATTGATCGAAATCATTATGCTTTGTATGGACAATGGGATACTTCGGTAACGGATAAAACCCGTTTAATTCTTAGCAGTCGAGAAGATGTAGTCGATACTGGTGATGAGAAATTTACTGCATTTTGTCCTCAATTTCAGACCATAACAAAAATCAATGAACAGAGCTCTTGGTATACCAATATTGGCAAATCTTTTAAAATGCCAAACTTTACTTCACTGTACTATACTTCGGGATCATTTGTTGGTAATCCAGATCTAAAGCCTGAAACGGGTATTAACTATGAAATAGGCTACAAGGCAGAACAAAGAAATAGTAACTGGAAAGTTGCCTTATTCAAAGTAGAAATTAATGATAAAATCGAATGGAAAACACTGTCTGATGGCGTGACAAGACAAGCACAAAATCTATATGGGTTCCGTAATTCTGGGGTAGAAGTTAGCTATAGTCATAAACTAAGTGATATGTTTTCTTATACAATTGGTGGTAGCTATGGCAATCCTGAATCACAAAGTAGTAGCAACTCTGCATGGGAAAGAACTCTTGGCCGGATTCAAATATCTGAATCATTAAACTATAAATACGGACCGACGACTGCTACTTTAAGTGCCACTTACTATGCTGATCGTAGCGATGCTGGACAAAATATTCGCCCATTTTTCCCAGTTGCATTACATATTACCCACCAATTAAGTCCGATGTATACTCTGTCATTTGCTGTAGAAAATCTGTTAAACCGCAAAGATGTCAGCAGCAGTAGTGCGTCATCTGCTTATTATACTTTGCCTCGTTCCTATACGCTTGGAGTAACTGCCCAATTCTAAAACAGATATAGAAGGTCAATATTTTTAGATTTGGAGATTTTTGTTTTAGGAGAGAATATATATGTCCGTTATTACCTATATGACAAATATCGAACGTCAATATAGTATGATGAAGCAAGTCAGTACCTCACTGATTGATCATAAACAACTAGCTGTAGAGGCAAACGTAGTTTATTTGCAGGAGGAAGTGTGGGGATTACAGTGGCAACAATTAGTTAGGCGTAGTGATATTGTTATCGTTTCCTGGATGGGGACGAGCCGTGAGACTACTTTTTTGGATAAAGCCATAACGTTTTTAGAGCAACATAAGATTTCACATACGATACTCGCTACGAATCCTCAATTTGATGACACGCTATATGGTGTAACCGTTGAAGAACGTGCGATCATGCGTAGTTATTTGCTCCATAGTGGAGTGGATAATTACCAAAATTTTTGTTTATGGTTAGGGAATACATATTGCCAGCAAAATTGTGATTATCAATTACCACAACCGTTATTATGGAATGGTATTTTTCATCCTCGGGTGAATCAGGCTTTTACGGATACTGCTAGTTATCGCCAGCAGTTTTGTAAGGAACGATGTCCTACGGTAGGTATTGTATTTCCCCGGGATGAATGGGTGTGGGGCGATACTGCTTATCAAAGTATGCTGATTGAAGAGCTAGAAAAGCAAGGTTTACATGTGATTGCAATTTTTAGTCATTGGTCTCGCAATGATGAACTGAATATACCTGGTGTGGATGAAACAGTACAGACTTATTTTTATGAGCAAGGATTGCCTGTGATTGATGTTATGATCAATTGTTTTAAGTTTTCTTTGACAGTAGGACGCCCAGTTGACAAAGAATTTTTATACAAATTAGGTGTACCTGTATTGCAAGCTTATACCTTATTACAATCCTATGAAGAATGGCAACAACGTATGGAAGGTATGACACCAATGGAAGTGTCTTGCAGTCTGGCTATGCCGGAATTTGACGGAGTGATTCATGGTGTACCGATTGCTGCTAAGGAACATTTGGTAGATGGAACAACGCAGTATGTACCCATTCCAGAACGTATTGTGCAGATGGCAAAAAAAGCTAAAAAATGGTCGATGTTGCATCATAAAAACAATATTGACAAAAAGATTGCGATTGTTTTTCATAATTATCCTGCCAGTAATTCCAATATTGGTAGTGCCCAAGGGATGGATTCGCCAGAGAGTGTTCGCCTATTACTGATGTATATGAAGGAACTCGGTTATAAGGTGGATCATATTCCAGTTGATAGTCAAACACTTATGGATGAATTGATTGACCAGGTTACTAATGATCGGCGATATAACAATGAAGAGCAAATTTGTCAGGCTGTAGGCAAAGTAAGTGATAAGCAGTATCAGGAATGGTTTGCTACGTTAGCATCTGAAAATCAACAGCAGTTGATAAAGGATTGGGGCAAAGCACCAGGTGAGGTATTTCATTATGATGGACAACTGATCGTACCAGGTATGCTTAATGGTAATATTTTCATTACTGTACAGCCGCCGAGGGGGTTTGGTGAACAGGCTGATAAAATATATCATTCACCAGATTGTGCGCCGACGCATCATTATTTAGCTTATTATCATTGGGTACGTGATATTTGGGGTGCAGATGCGGTAGTACATGTAGGTACTCATGGTTCTCTTGAATGGTTACCTGGTAAAGGGGCAGGTTTGTCTAGTCAGTGTTATCCTGATTTGTCAATTGGCGATTTGCCGAATATATATCCTTATTTGATTACGATTGTAGGTGAAGGTATACAGGCTAAACGCCGAGGTGCGGCTTGTTTGATTGGACATATGACACCGCCCATGAGTCATGCTGATACCTACGATGAATTATCTGAGCTAGAAAAGCTTTTAGATGAGTATTGCCATTTTAAACAAAATCAACCAGGTAATGAGCAAGTGGTAGTAGATCTCATTCGTGAACAGGTTGTCCGATGTAATTTGCAGCAAGATGTATCTGAAAATCCTTCCTCATCCTTTGATGATTATATCCAAGAATTACATACTTATATTACAGATATTAAAAATATGCAAATTCGTGTAGGTCTACATATAGTAGGGCAATCACCGCAGAATGATGTATTGATCGAGTATCTGCTGGCATTAACGCGACTTGATAATGGGGAGGTTCCTTCATTGCCTCAAATCATAGCCAGTTCATATGGTTATGATTATTATATGTTACTAGAAAACAGTGGACAGATGATTTCTGATGGCAGTAAGACGTATGGAGCACTGTTAGATGAGATTCGTATTCAGTGCCGCGAGATGATTCTACTTTTAGCAGAATATGATTTTGATATGCAACAAGGGCAAGAACGGATGATTAAGCTGCCCTGGGTGGCTCGTATGGAGCAAAACTTACAGAGAGAGATGGGACAAGTCATTTCGTATATTTGTGAAAAGTTAGTGCCTAATTTAGAAAAAACTGAGCAAGAAATGGTCAATTTAGTGGGAGCTTTAGAAGGTAAGTTTATTGAACCAGGTCCGGCAGGAGCACCTACCAGTGGTATGGCGGATATTTTGCCAACAGGACGTAATTTTTATGGCGTCGATCCTCGCCTTATTCCTACGCCAGTAGCTTGGGAAATTGGTCAGAAATTAGGCGAGTGTGTTATTGCGCAATATATTGCAGAAGAGGGGTATTATCCTGAAAATATTGGCATGATTATGTGGAGTGGCTGTAATATGCGTAGTCACGGGCAATGTATTGCGGAGTTCTTATATTTGCTCGGAGTTAGACCAGTATGGCAACGGGGTAGTAGGCGGGTAGTGAATCTAGAAGTGATTCCTTTAGTAGAATTAAAACGCCCACGTATTGATGTGACTGCGCGTATTAGTGGCTTGTTTCGTGATACGCAGCCGATGGCTGTTAAATGGATGGATAAAGCTGTAAGTATGGTAGCAGAGCTTGATGAATCTTTAGAGCTGAATTATGTACGTAAACATGTGCTGGCAGATATAGAAGGGCTACAAGAAGAAGGAATCGATGATAAGCAGGCTATGATGCAAGCTTGTTATCGTATTTTCGGTTGTCCACCAGGAGCCTATGGGGCTGGTGTAGGAAATTTATTAGAGGAAAAGAATTGGGAAACCGTAGATGATTTAGCCAAGGTATATGTTCGTTGGGGGGCTCATGCCTATGGTGAAAATAGCAGTGGCACTTTTGTACCAAAGTTGTTTAGTCGCCGTTTATCAACGCTAGATGTAACCGTCAAAAACGAGGATAATCGAGAAGTGCATATGCTCAATTCGGATGACTTTAATGCGTATCATGGTGGGATGATTGCAGCAGTGCGCAGCCTAAGAGGCAAGACACCAAAATCATATTGTGGAGATAGTTCAGATCGTAATCATGTGGTTGTGCGCAGTTTAGAAGAAGAATTTAAACGCATATTCCGTGGCGAAACCATGAATCCCAAATATATCGAAGGCATGAAACAGCATGGTTATAAAGGAGCTGCGGATTTAGCGGGTGTAGTGGCTCATTGCTATGACTGGGATGCTACCAGTGAAGTGATGGAAGATTGGATGTATGATGGATTAGCAGGCAAATATGCCTTAGATGATGATATGCAAGAGTGGATGAAAGAGGTTAATCCTTGGGCTCTTGAGCGCATAACAGAAAAATTATTGGAAGCCATGCAACGGGGAATGTGGCAAGCGAATGAAGAAACCAAAGAGCAATTACAACAGTTATATTTAGATATTGAAGGTGATTTAGAAGAACGTAGTGAGAGATAAGGGATATCATTTCTTGATTTTAGATCATGTAGGAGGCTAGTTGAAAGTGTGAAAAATTTTTTAAAAATAATGATGTTGCTATTGATAGGAATGATGATTCTGCCAACAACAGTAGTTTTAGGGCAGGGGGGAATGGAGTTTTCTTGCCAAGTTCCTTACTCATTAGGGAAGAATACAGAGAGTGTGGTTGCAGGTGAACGTATCAATATGCTCTTTACCATTGACAATCGTGGGATGGAGGACATAACGGTACCAGTGAAAATTACTTTTCCAAAAGGGCTCATTCCTACAGGTAAATATGAAGGATGGATCGTGAATCAAGTTGGTGAACTCTATTCTCTCGAACGGGAATTGCAATTATCCGGAGGCTACAGTCAATGGTTTGACTTATTGACTGTTCAAAGTGATGGTGATATGCTCCCGGGTAATGATGTTGTGAATATTGAAGTTGGTAATGAAACAAAACAAATAGTATTGCCAATTTTAGCTAGCAATACAGTCATACAACAACCGATTACGTTAGCGAATATTCGATTGCCTTTAGATAAAGATGGTAAAAAAGATGACCGTCTGACAGCAGGCACTTTAGTATTGCGTGATAGAAGTTTGGATTATTATAAAAATATTATCAATGGTAAAGGCACTTCTAATTTGGAAGTAGAGGCTATTCATCCCATTACCCATATGATTGTTGAAGTTGCCAATCCTATGGGGGAACAAAAACTTGCTGTTTTGACAACTCGCTTACTCGATTATAATACTCATGAACCTGTAGCTGGCCTTTTTACACCAGGGACTACCGGTGAGGATAAAGATGCAGGGGCATTAGAGGGGCATGAACAGTCGCTAGTTGCTTTTGTTGCTCTTAGTGGCGAAAAAGTGCAACGGATTTTGCTACCTGTATATGCGGATGAAAAGTATGTTGTTGGCGGGAAATATATGTTACAAGTAAGCATGGAGGATGAGTTTTCCACTCTGATTACGAAAGAAGTGCCTTTGACAATTGTAAAAAAAGATTGGAAAGCTATTACTGTGGTCGCTGTAGCTATTGTAGTTTTATGTATCGCTCTTGCACTAACCGCAAGGCGCTTTTCCAACATGTTAACGACCATGAAGACTCGGTGGTTAGTAGTCATTGCATTATTTGGTGCCGTAGCGTTTGCGGTTGTCAATGTACCTTCCACCTTGCTCGGGGAGTTGTTTCATCTTTTACTAGGCCCATTTGGATTTTTACTTACAGGATTATTTAGTAGTGTATGCTTATATATGTTGATTATTTCTTTAGTTATTTTAATTCCGCGCCCTGGCGTAGTGACGATCATGGCATTTATGCGTATGATGCTGGGAATGCTAGCTTTTGGTCATATTTCTCCAGTAAGTATATTGTCTTATAGTATGAATGCTCTTATACTTGAAGGATTATTATATTGGTTGGGAATGTTTCAAAAAATAGAAGAAAGTAATGGAATGATGTTGAAGAAAAATATTCTATTATTAGCACTTATCTGTGCAGGTGCTGATAGCATTGCTACCTATGTCAGTATGCAGACTATGTCTTTTTTATATCGATATTATTATGCAGATTGGTATATTTATATGCTGATCTTAGTAAACAGTTGTGTTTATACGGCAATTGGCGCCAAGTGTGGTGTCTTTCTCGGTTATAAATTGTCCAAGATAGGAGGTGATTGAGTATGGAAAATATATTGCAAATAAAAGATGTATGTTTTTCATATAAAAATCGTGCAACACTTAATTTGGATAAAATAAATATAACCATAACACAAGGTGAGTTTGTCTTACTAACAGGTCCAACAGGTTGTGGGAAAAGTACATTGCTAAAAGTCTTGAATGGTTTGATACCGAATGAGAGTGGCGGGACATTTACTGGTGATGTATTAATTGATGGGAAAAATACCAAAGATTATAGTGTTGCTCAATTGAGCAGTACCGTGGGGATGGTCTTTCAAAGTCCTGATGATCAAATTTTTTCGACCACTGTCTTTGATGAAACGGCTTTTGTTTTAGAAAATATGGGATTAGAAAGTGATGAGATAAAAAAAAGAGTGCGGGAAACACTGCAGTTAGTCGGTTTAGCTGATAAAGAAAATGCAAGTATTCATGCGCTATCAGGTGGTCAAAAACAACGGTTGGCTGTCGCATCTGTATTGGTTGCGCATCCACCAATCCTTGCTTTGGATGAACCAATCAGCCAACTAGATCCTGAGGGTGCTACTGAATTATTAGCATTGCTAAAATATGTTAACCAAACATTAGGGATGACCATTCTGATGGTCGAACATCGCATTCATGAGGTAATGCCCTTGTGTGATAAAGTAATAATTATGAATAAAGGCAAGAAAGTTTGGCAGGGAACACAACAAGAGGCATGTAATTGCCCGGAAGTATTTGACGCCTATGGTATACGAATACCGCAACCGATAAAAGTTTGTCAGAAACTTGGCATACGGATTGATTCGCCAGCAGTAGAGCAAGCGGTTCAGGCGATCAGTAAGCAGTATCCGTTGATCCATGTAGAGGATCATAATAATAAGCAAACTATTATCGAAAATCATGTACCAATCATAAAGATTACCGATTTGTCTTTTCAATATGAAAAAAATCATAATCTAGTATTAAAAAATATTAGTATCACCATTGGCAAAGGGCAATTCATAGCATTGATGGGCAATAATGGAGCTGGTAAATCAACATTATTACAGCACATTGGTGGATTGTTATCACAAACAGTAGGACAAGTAGAGGTTTTAGGCAGGGTAGCAGGTCAATTGCAACAGCAAGTTGGTATCGTTATGCAAAATCCAGATTTTATGTTATTTAATGAAACTGTAGTGAATGAGATTGCTTTTGCTTTATTACAAAAGACGGGACGTAATTGTTGGTCGCCATATTGCCAGATGTTAATGGAAAAACTCGGTTTATGTGGTCTAGAAAATGAGTTTCCTTTAGCCCTAAGTCGTGGGCAACGATTACGGGTAGCGATTGGCGCGGTATTATCATGTCAGCCTTCCATTTTATTATTAGATGAACCTACAACAGGGCAAGACATTAGTCATATTGAGGATATTGTTACCTTATTAAAAAGTTATACAGCGCAGGGAGGAACCGTGATTTTTTGTACTCATGATGGAGAAGTTGCTGCCCGATATGCAGATCGCATTGTAGTCATGAATCAAGGTGAGATTCTTGCTGATGGACACCCGCGGGATGTTTTTATAAAAAATGAAGTGCTCTGTAGAGGTGGACTAAAAAAGCCTGCCTGTTTGCATTTGTCCCATGAGTTATATGGAGGTATAGCACTTACGGTAGAAGAGGTGGTGAATCATGTACAACAAAAATGTTTGGGAAGCCATGCCATGTGATACTGTGATACATAATAGTGATGTAAGAACAAAAATGATGCTACTGGTGTTTTTCGCAATGGCGGCGATTATGATTGATAGTTCACGTACATTATTTTTGTTGTTTGGTATGACGCTCATTGTGCATATTGTTGCTAAAACTTCATTAGCTCAATGGAGAGTTTTAATTGTTTTTATCTTGTTTGGGATGTGGGGTACGATGGTGAGCCAGGCGCTATTTTACAATCAGGAACCACGGACAATGGTGGCATGTTTGGTATTGCCAGAGACAAAAATAATTGGCACATTGACCGGCGGTATATTTTTATATCGGGAAGGGTTAGAGTATGGGGCGATTCAAGCCTTGCGGTCCGCAATTATGTTGTCAGTAGGCTTACTACTCTGTTGGACTTCTGACCCACGGCAATTATTGCGTAGCTTTTTGGCGTGGAAAATGCCATATGAACTGGCATTTATGCTCATTACCAGTTTACGCTTTTTGCCTGTGGTTTTTGAAGAAACGGCAGTTGTTTTGGTGGCTCAGCGTCTACGTGGTTTTGAGCCTTATAAAGCATTATCGCCAAAACGGCTGCTTCAAACCGCTTTTCAAACTTTATTTCCTATTTTAGCACGTACATTACGAAGGGCTGCAACCTTGGCATTTTCGGTAGAAAGTCGGGGGTTTGGTCGAGATACGCGTCAAATAGAGATTGAAAATTGGCCGGTTGTTCAAAAATATAGTTGCTTTAGTATTATTTTATTGCTAATGCTTTTGCTAGTGGCAAAAGTGCTATATGCTCTACAGTTTAACGGTATTTTCTACTTTCCCAAATGGCAGGGATTATATGACGTTGTGAAAAATTGGATGTGATGATGCAGTATGAAAAAAGGCAGTACAATTATTATTTTAATCGTATTTATAATAACGTTAGGGATATTAGGGATGCATATTTTTAATATCACAGCCCCTTCATCAGCTAATACATTAGGTACGCAAACTGGTATGTATGCACGCGTTGCAGATGTTGATTTGGGAAAAGTTGAGGTCTACAATTATCAGCGTATGGGATTTACCCACGGCTTTATGAAGTTTTCTCCGGATAATCAATATTTGGCAGTTGGTACTGAAAATGGTGATGTATTGATGCTTGATATGAAGGGGAAGGTATTGTGGAAAAAGAATATGGGGCTTAGCAAGATTACAGCCCTACAATTTTCCAATGATAGTAAGCATTTGCTGATTGGGGATACCAGTCCACAAGGGTGCTTATTGTGCTGGAATGTAGCCGATGGAGCAGAGGTATGGCGTCAGTCGACAGCTACAGAGCTTGGTGTAGATATTAAAGAAAAAACATATCCAGGAATTGGGTATATTACAACAGATCGTAATGGGTATATTTATATTGTTGCCAATCGTTCTATCCGGCATACAGATAATAGTAGTGAATATCGCGGACGTATTTATAAGCTTGATCAAAGTGGTAACGTTGTGGGAATGTTTCCTAATAACCATAATATTGATGCATCAGTATGTTGGCTGAGCGTTGATGAAATAGGGGAAAAAGTTGTCTTTGGCACCAGCAATTGGGATATAACGAGTATCAAGGAATATGTAGATAGCGTATATTGTTTAGATGGTAGCTTGCAAACCGTATTGTGGAGTACTTTGCTTGAACCAATACCTCCTTACCGTAATACAACCATGCGTGCGAGTCCAGATATATCAGCAAATGGCAAGTATATTGACAGTATGGTAAGTGATGGCAGGGCCTTTCTCCATGATGGTGAAGGAAAAAAACTGTGGGAACACAGCCTGAGTCAGCCACAGAAAATTGGTGGCGTATATATTAATGCAACAGGATCCTATGTGCAATTGATCGGTGATTGTGTAGTGGTCACTACAGGTAATACCTATAATCGTGCAAATTGGCAATTGCCAACACCTGTAGAACATCCTAGTTCTAATAGTGTATTCACCTTTGATAGGAACGGTAAGTTGATTCAAAAATACAAATTAGGCGGCATGGTTGAGCAACTGGCAGTGAATGAGAATAAAGCGGTCTTGGCTGTTGGTCGTAATGTTCGCACGAAAGATGTGAAGGTTCATGGACTATATGTCTTATCAATGCCTAATGGAGAATTGATAGACAATGTAACGACTATTGGACCATGCGTAGGATCTGCTATAAGTCCAAATGGTCAGTATATTGCAGGTGTTGAGGCACCGTTGCAGTTAGATGATGGACAGGTTATTGGTGAATATAAGGTGTTATTACTTAAGCAAAGATCAGAGAAGACGGGCAACGGAGAATAAAACATGCAAAAGTGGTACATGAATCTCGAAGGAAAATTAAAGAGATGTCGTGATAACTAATCGCCATGTGCCTAGCCCATCTAGTTTCAGATTTATTGTGTGAAATTTATGTAAGCCATCTCGATGTCCTACACTAATTAATCCTGTTTTTGGTAATTCTTTTTGCAATAGGGTATACATGTACAATTCAGTTTGGGAGTCGAGAGCAGAAGTGGCTTCATCAAGTAATAACCAGTCAGGTTTGTGCAATATTGCTCTAGCAATTGTTAGACGTTGTTGCTCTCCTAGGGATAGAATTCTCTGCCAATGATTAGATTGATCTAATTGATCTGTTAATGAGGATAAGTTGCACATAATGAGAATTTTCTGCAAAAATTCAGTACTAACAGGTTTAGAAATACCAGGATAGATGAGTATATCATGCAGTGTATTTAAAGGAATATAAGGTATTTGCGGTATCAGCATCATCTTTTTTTTAGTTGGAATATGAATTGTTCCTTGAGAAAAAGGCCAAATGCCAGTTATCGTTCTTAGTAATGTACTTTTTCCAGAGCCTGATGGGCCGGTAATTAACAATCTATCCGTGGGCTTGAGTTGAAGAGATAAATTCTGTAATAAGATTTGCTTGTCAGGGGAGTAAATGTAAAGGTTTTTTATAGTAAAGGCTTCTAGTTCTGTAGGATTTATAGTTAAAGAGTGTTCTACTTGAATCAGTAATTGTGCTCGATACATATTGTGGGTAAATTGATTAAGGCGAGTAAGGACAGAGCGCCATTCAACAAAACTGGTAAAACTGCTTACAAGATAAGAAAGAGCGGAGTGGACATACCAATAAGCTCCTGATATTTCAAAGAGTTGACCGAGTTGTATTTCATTATTAAAATAGCGAGGCGAGGCTATAAAAAAAGCAAAAACAATTGATAGTTGAGAATAGCTAGAAGTTAACCATGTTAACATTGTAGTGACGTTCATAATTCTTCGATAGTTGTGATAGATATTGCGAAAGATATTCATAAAATTATTTTTTTCTTGGTATTCTCCATGATAACTAGCAATGCTTGTATCATTTTCTCTGAGGCGGACAAGTGAGTAGCGAAAATCAGCTTCGTAGCGTTGTTGTGAAACATTTAAAGGTATTAACGGGTGTCCGACTCGTGTGGTCAGCCATGTTCCCAATATGGAGTATAGTAAGACTGACCACACTAGATATCCATAGATTGTTATGAAGTGATGGTTAATTGTAAGAACGAAGCTACCTGAGAGTTGCCATAAGACCATGACAAAGGTGATTAACGTTGCAAGTTGTTTTAAAAACCCTAAGAAAAGAGTAAGTGTCGTAGAAACAAATAACTGTATATCTTCGCTGATGCGTTGATCGGGGTTATCGGTGCCATTAGGTAACAGATTCATGTAATAATAGATTTTATGATAGAGCCATTTATTCAGATAGGTATCTGTCAGCCAGCGTCTCCAGCGTATTTGCAGCATCATTTGAAAATATACCTGGCATCCTGAAATGATAATATAAGCTCCAGATATGATGCTAAAATTAATCAATGTAGCAATAAAAGCAGAATGATTATAATGTTGTAGCTCGTTATAAAAATCCGTTTGCCAATTATTTAGATACAGATTAATAAAAACAATACCTAGATTTAATAGGATCGTTATGAGTAGTATACTCCAAGCCAATGGTGCTTCTCTGGAAAACCAATATGAAATAGCCAGCCGCCAAGGGCTAGAGAGCAGACCCCGAGTTGAGTGCTTCAAAGTGTGCCCTCCTCGCAATTTTCTTGCTACAGATATAATAATTATATGAGGGAGATCTCGGGATATGTTAATTTCTAGCATGGTTTCGCACTCTAATGAGGAGTAAACCTATGATTATACCACTGATGCAATAAATGTGCATTTTAATGTACTTATAAGTACTTGACAAAGTGAAATTTTTGTTATAAAGTGTAAATATAGTTTGATAAAAAAATCACATACTGATGGTATAGGTGCCCATTTGGGCTTAATAGGGAAGTTGGTTGAAAGCCAACACGGTCCCGCCACTGTAATGAGGAGCAAATCCATAGTATACCACTGAGAAATTATTCTTGGGAAGGTTTGGATGCGCGATGATCCAAAGTCAGGAGAACTGCCTATATAGCAATCACCGTTTGACCTACGAAAGATGGGGAGGAGATTTACACGCAATAGTTGCGCTATTTTGTCCTGGCTGATATTTTTAGTTGGGGTTTTCTGACTGTAACTATATAGTTGCGTTTAACTCTTAGCCTATGCTGAGAGTTTTTTTTATGTCTAAAACATTTTTATTAAAGGCTATTTGGAACAATATAAAAGGGGTTGGTGAATTATGAATATTGATTATTTTATAAAGACGTGGAAAAAAGACCTATCCAAACTCGATGAGTCAGAGCAGTTCTGGAATTTGCGAGCCGATGAGTTTAATAATCATGGCAGTAATCAGGATGAAAAGCGACGACAGCAAGTTGTTGACTTTTTAAAGACACGAAATATGTTGTTAGAGACTGGGGAAGTTCTGGATATTGGCTGTGGTCCGGGTAAATATACTCTTGAATTTGCCAAGTGTTCAAAGCAAGTGACCGGAATTGACATTTCACCTAAGATGTTGGAATATGCCTATGAAAAGGCCCAACAACAAAAGGTGGAGAATGTATATTTTGAATTGTCACCATGGGAGACGGTCAGTTTGGATGAGTGTGGCTGGCAGAAAAAATATGATTTAGTATTTGCATCCATGTGTCCTGGGATTAGCAGTAGTGATAGTTTGCTCAAAATGTGCAGAGCTAGTAAGGGGGGGTGTTTTTTTAGTAGTTTTGTTGAACGAAAAGATCATTTAAGGGATAAACTGTATCAACTTGTTTTTGGACAGGATCCTAAGCAACATTGGGGTAAGGGGATTTATTATGCGGTTAATTTGCTGTGGCTGTCAGGTTATTATCCGGAAATTACTTATCATGATAACGCGTTTGATCATTCCTGGACGCTTGAAAAGGCTATAGAGCTATATAGCCGTCAATTAAAACAAATGGCAAATTTAAGTGAGGCACCAGCAAACATGGATCAGAAAATCGCCGAGTATCTGCGTAGTATAGCGGTTGACGGAATTGTATCAGAAAAAGTCCAGTCGAAAATTGCTTGGTTATACTGGAAGGTATAATTATAATGCAAAAAGAGAAGATACATGGATTGAAAATAAGCCTGCAGCGAGTGTTTTTAATAGTCACTGTTTATGTCTTGCTCGTTCTCATGGCTGGTTGTGGTGCAGGAGGATTGCCTGCTTTAGCTGTAGGAGATAGTAATAAGCCGGTGATTATCAATTTAGCTGGGGGAGACTCAGGGTTTCCTACCCCCTATAGCCATTATCCGCGGGGGCCAGGAACTGCTAAAATGAATTTGCTATTTGATAGTTTATTGGAAAGGGGGGAACAGGGCTATATACCATGGTTAGCAGAAAAATGGGAAATATCACCAGATGGAAAAACCTATACATTTAACCTGCATCAAGGGGTGATGTGGCATGACGGTAAGCCAATGACGGCTGCTGATGTGAAATTTACCTTTGAATATTATGCTCAACATGTTCCAGTAAGTGATGAACTCACAATTAATGGTAAGAACATTATCGAAGCAATTGAAGTTGTTGATGATTATATAATAAAAATAACTGTGGACAAGCCTAATGCCACTATTTTAGGCAGGTTAGGAAGTGTCAGAATCATTCCTAAACATATTTGGGAGACGGTCGCTGATCCGAGAAAATTTAATACTGAGGAAGCTCTAATTGGCTGTGGACCATACATTCTAAAAGAATATAACAAGGAGCAGGGTGCTTATAAGTTTGAAGCTTTTAAAGGTTATTGGGGACCAAAGCCACGGGCTGATTATCTTCAGTTTATTCCTGTCAGTGACAGTGTTTTAGCCTTTAATAAAGGGGAAATTGCCTTAACTGCTATGACTCCTGATTTATTGGCAAAGTATGAGAATAACAAAGAATTTGCAGTTAGACAGAATCCAGCTTTTTTTGGCTACCGTCTAGTCTTTAATATGGAAAGACGTCCTGAACTGCAAGAAAAAAGTGTGCGACAAGCCTTTGCTTATGCTATCAATCAACAAGAACTTGTAGACAAGGTGGCGCGAGGAGCCGCTGTACCAGCAAGTGCTGGTTATTTGCCAGTAAATCATATTTGGTATAATGCAAATGTGAAAAAATATGAATTTAATATTGAAAAGGCTAAAGAACTACTCAAAGGAAGAACTCTGTCATTTACATTATTGATATCAAGCTCAGAAGTAAGGATTGCTGAATTAATGAAAATTACTCTTGCTCAGGCAGGTATTGAATTGATCATCAAGAGTGTCGACGGCAAAACACGGGATGCGGTAATTAGAAAAGGTGATTATGAGATTATTTTAAATGGACATGGTGGTTGGGGAAACGATGCTGATATACTCCGAACAGCCTATGCATTTAAAAAATCGTATCAGAGTTCGGCAAGTGGTATATATGGGTACAATAATGAACAGATCAATGAATTATGTAATCTGCAACTTGAGGAAATTGATAAAACAAAACGTAAAGAAGTAGTGTTTAAACTGCAGGAATTAATTGCCGAAGAAGTACCTCAATTGCCGCTTTATAACACGACTGGCTATATTGTTTATAGACCAGCAATCTATGATGGCTGGAGGTATATGTTTGATCATCATGAAGTCACGCATAATAAATTATCATATCTTCTTGAATGTAAGTAAGTTTGTTAATGGCAGGGCAGCCAAAAAATTAGTAGAGTATCTTATTACTTTTTTCTGCATTGTCACATTAAACTTCTTCTTACCCCGTCTTATGCCTGGAGATCCGTTTACTTTTGTGTCTGGCGAGGTCGATGAGGTAACCGTGACCTGTTCAGAAGAACAGTTAGTAAAGTATAAGGAATACTATGGACTGGATCAACCACTGTCTAAGCAATATGTTGATTATATCAGCAAGTTGATGTGCGGTGATATTGGTTATAGTATTTACTATAATGAAGATGTACTTACTCTTTTAGGCAAACGAGCGTTATGGACAATCGTATTGGTAGTCGTGGCAATCCTATTGAGTTGTGTGCTGGGAATTATGCTGGGCAGTATTTCTGCTTGGAATCGTAATAACTATCTTGACAGGTTCCTGTACTATTGGATGATTTGTACGTCTGAAATCCCTTCTTTCTTAATTGGTTTGTTATTGCTTTTTGTCGGTGCTGCCTGGCTAGACTGGTTTCCGTTATCTGGAGGGATAAGTACATTTGCCGTCTTTCATTCACCTTGGAATAAAGTATTAGATCTTGTACACCATGCCGTTTTGCCGATCATTACATTGGTAGTGGCGAGATTAGGTAGTTTCTATATGATTTCTAGAAGTAGTATGCTTACTGTCTTGTCGAAAGACTATATGCGCACTGCACGCGGTAAGGGGCTATCCTGGCAACGCTTATTATTTGTGCATGCCTTGAAAAATGCAGCAATACCGGTTGTTACTAGAGTATTTCTCAGTTTGGGTACAGTATTTGCGGGCGCTGTATTGGTTGAAAATGTATTTAATTATCCAGGAATTGGTCAGCTTATGCGGGAATCGGTTATGTTACGGGACTATGTCCTCATTCAAGGAATTTTTTTATTTTTTGCGATAAGTGTATTGACCATGAATTTTGTTGCAGATTTAATATATAAGAAGCTTGATCCGAGGGTTATATGAAGGAAAAAATAAGGGGCTCTATACAAATATGCAGAAATGGGTTACAAAAAATTAATAAATTTTCTATATCTGGACAGATAGCTATGATCATAATTTTACTCGTACTTATGATTGGTATATTGGCTGACTGGTTGTCTCCCCATTCTTATTTGCTACCTTCAGGAAAGGCTTTAATGCCACCTAATACTCAACATTGGCTAGGTACGGATGAATTGGGTATTGATCTTTGGGCTCAAATTTGTCATGGAGCCAGATTAAGTATTTTTATCGGTATGGGTACAGCTTTTTTAGCTGGTTTGGGTGGGTGTATGATCGGCATTCTCTCTGCTTATCTTGGCGGCTTTACTGACCGATTTACTATGCGAATTACCGATCTGATGATTGTTTTACCAGATTTGCCAATGATGATTGTACTGGGAGTATTTTTTGAACCAAGTATATATAATATCATTCTTGTTCTGGCATTATTTTCTTGGACAGCTCCGGCGAGGATTGTTCGCTCGAAGATTTTATCAATGAAACAGGAAAAATATATCATTGTTGCTATCAGTTATGGAGCAGGGTTTCTTCACTTAACAATCAATCATTTTCTAACAGGTGTATTGCCGCTGGCAACTGTCAGTATTATTCGTTTAACTGGCCGAGCCATTGTAGCTGAGGCTGGACTGGCTTTCCTTGGAATTGGTGACCCAACATCCAAAAGCTGGGGGCTAATATTAAACCATGCTGTACATTTTAAAGGCATTTATTTTACTGAATTTTGGAAGTGGTGGGTATTGGCCCCATTGTTATCAATTACGCTCTTGGTTATGGCAATTGCGATGTTGGCAAGAGATTGTGAAAAGCTAGTGAATTCAAAACTCTAAGGAGAAGCGACTAAAATGAAATCAATAATACTACAGGTTGATCAGCTATCTGTACAGTATACAGTGGGAGAAAATATTGCAATGGCTTTAGATAATATTTCCTTTTCCTTAGAAAAAGGTGGAAGTCTAGGGATTATAGGTGAATCTGGTAGCGGCAAAACGACTACAGCGATGGCGTTGATGGGGTTGTTGGAGAAATCAGCTGTGATTCACGGCAACATTCGCTATTGTGATAAAAATTTGCATAATTTGTCTGAGCGAGAGTGGAATGAATACCGATGGTGCAAAATTGCAATTATTTTTCAAAATAGTATGGAAGTACTCAATCCAGTATTAACTATCGGTGAACAAATTTCTGAATGTCTTAAAAGACACACTGAGTTAGATTTGGGAGCAACGAATAGAAAAGTGGAGCGGCTTTTAAAAAATGTAGGTCTAGAATTATTATGGAAAAATTACTATCCTCATCAGCTTTCAGGAGGAATGCGGCAGAGAGTTTTGGTTGCTATGGCTCTTTCTTGTGATCCAGAGGTACTGATTGTAGATGAACCTACCAATGCGCTGGATGCAGTTACTAAAAAAGAAATAACGGAATTATTAGCAAAACTGCATAAGGAAAACAAATTTGGTCTTATTGTAATTTCTCACGAGGTCAGTACGGTTGCGCAGCTTGTTTCTCGCTTAGTTGTCTTATATAAGGGGTGTATTGTAGAAGAAGGGCAGACTAAAGATATTTTGAATAATCCCCTACATAATTATACTCGGGGATTGTTGAACTCTTCACCTGATATGAATCCCTATCGAGATTTGTGGGGCATACCAGGAGATTCGGGAGATAAGCAAGACAAGGGGTGTCCATTTTATTCGCGGTGCAATCAACATATTGACAGTTGTATTTCCCACAAACCTAGATTAGAGCATGTTTGCATCGAACGTAAGGTTGCTTGCAATCGCAAGGGTATTGTGACGTTACTTCAGGGTTCAGGTATTAGTAAAGCATATGAATTTAAAGGGAATTTTCAAAAAGCATGTGATAATTGCTGTTTGGAAATTCGCGCAGGTGAAGTAGTGGCGCTTATTGGACAGTCTGGTTCGGGGAAAACCACGTTGGCCAGTATTCTTGCTGGAGTGCTAGCCGCAGATAATGGTGAAGTTCTGTTTCAAGGAAAAACAATGTGTCTGAATAGCATGACGGGGAAAAAGAAGGGTATTCAAATTATTTTTCAAGATCCCTATTCTTCTATTAATGAACAACTTACGGTTGAACAGGCTGTAAGAGAGCCTCTTGATATCTTGCGGGATGGAGCGTCTGTCGAGAAAAAGTTGGAGATTGTGAGCGCGGCATTAAAAAATGTGCAGCTTCCTGGAGATGAGCAAAGCTTTTTAAAGCGAAGATGCCATACACTGAGCGGCGGTCAACGGCAACGTGTAGCAGTGGCTAGGGCTCTTGTCATGGAGCCGATCTTGTTAATTGCAGATGAAATTAGTTCGATGCTCGATCCTTCTACGCAGGCAAATATTCTCAGATTGCTAAAGGGATTACAAAATATTAAAGGTTTTGCTATGCTCTATATCACTCATGATTTGATTGTGGCGCAAAAGATTGCCGATAAGGTTTGTGTTATGCAACAAGGTAAAATTATTGAAAAAGGCAATGCGTCTGATGTTTTTATTAGACCAACCCAAAACTATACAAAAAGGTTGGTAAAGGAAGGACTTAGAGGTTATCAATTAGAATGGAGATGAGTTTTATGTATAAAAAAATCAAAAAAAAACGAGCATTATTTTTATCATTAGTTATTTTAATGCAAATTATGCCGCGAGTTTATGCTGAGGATACTACTACCCCAGATTTTTCTCTGGAAACCATTGTTGTGACAGGCAATAAAATTATCGGTGAAGGTGAGACGACTAAGGTTACTTCTCTTAATGTCAAAGAGAAAATAGATGCCGGGCAAATTAATAGCATTACTGATTTATTGCAGGGTGTACCCGGTATCATTGTTTCAACAAGTCCGCAATCCGGAACAACGGTATCTTTACGTGGTATGAGTAATGATAGATTATTAGTGGCTATCAATGGTAATGTTATTGAAAACCAAGGCGGATTAATGCGGGGGCGCGCATTGGAATGGGACTCTCTGCCTGTTAGCAATGTAAAAAAAATCGAAATTATTCGAGGGGCTAGTTCTGCACAATACGGTGGCACTTGGGGTGGGGTTATTAATATTGTAACAGTCGATACTCCAGGTGAAAATAAAACTTATATCAAGCATAGTATTGGCAGTAATAACGATAAAAAGTATTTAATAAGTAATCAGGGAACAAGTGGTGATGGAAAAATTTCCTGGTCAGTTAGTGCGAATAAAAAAGAAAAAGACGGCTATTTCCGCAATAATTTTAAAGATAGCCATGATACTAATTTGAATTTAATGTATCATTTTACGGATAAACGACAGTTGTCTTTGGCTATTACTGACAGCTATCGAAAAGAAGGAACTTTGGTTGGGAATAATCAGTATGCTAACAATGAAAATGGTTGGGATTCTTCTTATCCGATGGTTCCCATTGCGCCTACTTCAGGAGCAACCGTAGGTTCACAATATTTAGATGGGAGTTATCGTGAATTCAATACAAAAAATTACTCACTGAACTACAACGATGAAAATTGGAAGTTGGGTTTGTACAAGAACAAACAAGATCGGTATGATTGGTTACGGTACTCGAATTCTATTGGCACTTCAGTATTGAAAACCGATAACAGTGGCTATAATTGGCAACAAACTAGGCAATTTGGAAATCATAAAATAATTACTGGTCTTGATTATCGTAAGCTAAATTTCGATTCTAGTAGTAATGTATTAGCCTCTGAACTAAAGGGCTATTATATTCAGGATAACTGGCAAATAAACACAAAACTGTTATTGGGTTTGGGATTACGTTATGATCAGTATCAATCTGATAATTGTTCTAATTCTGTGCAATACTCTGATGAATCGCAAGTAAGTCCTAAATTTAATATGACTTATCAAATTGATTCTCAAACCATGGTATTTGCCAGTGCCAGTCGAGTGTTTAGGCCGCCTACAGTATCTGACTATGTGCGTTGGCAGGGAAATTATTCTCCCAACAATGTTAACAATTCTAACTATAAAAAGTACATAACATATAATCATCTGAGTTGGACGCTGTCAGATTGGAAAAAGGTTCTTGGGCAGTTAGAACCTGAAAATGGTATGGCATATGAACTGGGATGGAAAAAACAGTGTAATGAAAAAATAGGAATAAAAATAACTGGTTTTTATAATGATATTAATAATTACGTAGCTGAGTATTCAGGTTCGGGAATTACTTCACAACCGCCAACTCATAACATTGATAATGCAAAAATTAAAGGGATAGAATTTTCTACAGAATATCAATTTTCGAAAAAATTGGGAGCGGTATTTAATTATACAACACAATATTCTCGTAAAAGTGGTGATCAGTTAGATCTTACAGGAACAAGACTTACGACTATTCCTCAAGATACTATAAATTTGGGATTGCGCTATAATAATCGAAAAGGTTTTTTGGCTACATTGGATGGACAGAGAATTAACACGATATCTACAGCTACTACGAGTGGATATACACTATTTAATTTGGGTTTATCTTATACAAAAAATGACCGAACGGTTGCGCTGGCAGTTAATAACCTGTTTGATGTTGATTATGAGCAAACGGCAGGATATGCGATGGAGGGAAGAAACTATAGCTTATCTTATCAAATTGGATTTTAAAATAAGAATTCTGTTCATATAATGGATCAGTTTAATATTATGTAGACGTTAGTGTATTTGCTCATATAAAAGGTTGTTGGCATAATCATTACTGAAATTTAGATGCGAAACCTCTGACCGAGAAATAAAAACGTTGACAAAACTTTATAAAAATGATATGATAAATGTGAATTATAAAACATTCTATTATTTGAATACAATTAAATAATATTGAAATAGGTGCCCGTAAGGGCTTAATAGGGAAGACCGGTATAAAGCCGGCGCGGTCCCGCCACTGTAATGGGGAGCACACTCAAGATATACCACTGGAACGAAAGTTTTGGGAAGGTTTGAGCGAGTTATGATCCAAAGCCAGGAGAACTGCCTATTTAACGATCACCGTTAGACCCACGAGCGATGGGGAGGGGATTAAGTGCACATAATAAATCTTATTGTACTTATATCCCGGCGTATGTAACGCTGGGATTTTTTATTGATAGAGAGTTATGGTGTTCTTAATTGATTCTCCCAACTTATGGTTGGGAGAATTTTTGCTATTGGCGTTAATATTTTTCTCACTTTGGTATGTGACTACTTCGTATTAGGGTTCGTAGTAGTTTTAACATATGTTTCAAACTTCATTACTCAAATTTATGCTATTAGCTGTTTTAATAGGGCAGCTGGTTCTGTGAAAACAGAACTTCTTTTTTTTATCAAATTCAGTAGTAGTTAAGAGTTTTGCATCTAGAAGCATTTGTAGTTATATAAAAAACAGATAAGTAGACTTGACAAAGTAAAAGTTTTGTTATAAAATGTAAATATAGTTTGATAAAAAAATCACATATTGATGGTATAGGTGCCCATTTGGGCTTAATAGGGAAGTTGGTTGAAAGCCAACACGGTCCCGCCACTGTAATGAGGAGCAAATCCATAGTATACCACTGAGAAATTATTCTTGGGAAGGTTTGGATGCGCGATGATCCAAAGTCAGGAGAACTGCCTATATAGCAATCACCGTTTGACCTACGAAAGATGGGGAGGAGATTTACACGCACTATTTGCGTTATTTCGTCCCGGCTGATATTTTCAGTCGGGATTCTTTAACTGTAACTATATGCTTGCGTTTAACTCTTAGCCTATGCTAAGAGTTTTTTTATTTCCAAATTTTATAGAAATGGAAGGTGATATGATGGAAAAGCAAAATGAAAACAATGAACATTTAGTCGATGATAAGCCGCAAGAACGCTTCTTTGCTGAATTCCCTTATCCTACTTATGAAGAATGGCGTGCTGAATCTGAAAAATCTTTAAAAGGAGCTAATTGGGAAAAAAAATTAGTGACTCGAACCTACGAAGGCATTGAATTACAACCCATGTATCGTATGGAAGATATTGAAGAATTAGAACATTGTCATTCCCTGCCTGGGAGTTTTCCTTTTGTGCGTGGGACCAAGACAACAGGTTATTTGGAAAAACCTTGGGAAATCAGTCAGGAATGTGCAGAACCCTTGGCGGATATCTTTAATCAAGTCATGCAGGAGGATCTCGCGAAGGGATGTACTGGCATGAACATTGTACTAGATCAAGGGACGCAAAAAGGAATGGACTTTGATCAAGCCGATGAACAGACGATTGGTAAAGGATTATCCTTATCAAATTTAGATGACGTACAAAGGGCGTTTACAGGAATCGACTTTAAAAAGATACCTTTATTTATGCCTGTGGGTACTTCAGGAATTCAGATGGTTAGTTTGATGATGGCTATGATGAAAGCTAATGGGCAAGATCCGCATACATTAAAAGGATGCATTGGAGTAGATCCTTTAGGACAACTGGCAAAAACAGGTACATTACCTGATTCATTGGAAAATCTTTATGATGAAATGGCAGGAGTGGTGACTTGGGCACACTGCAACCAGATAAATTTTAGAACCATTCTAGTGGGGGGAGAAACCTACCATGATAGTGGTGCTAATGCGGTACAAGAGTTGGCCTTTGCACTGGCTACTGGTGTTGAATATTTGCGGAGTATGCAAGAACGTGGTATTTCCATTGATATGGCTGCTAAACAGATTTATTTTTCGTTTTCCGTCGGTACTAAATTTTTTATGGAAATTGCTAAATTGCGAGCAGCTCGTATGTTATGGGCACAGATTGTAGAAGCCTTTGGTGGTGGTGAAGAAGGACAAAAAATGGTCATTCATGCTCGTACGTCTGCTTTTACAAAAACGGTATA
>CAXYVG010000034.1:0-34300 GCA_964292325.1 uncultured bacterium
GGTTACTATTATTACTGCTTCACGCCCTTCTAAGGCGTGGGTCAGGCGTTCGAACCGCTCCAGGCGCACCATTAAAGCTACCCCAGTGATTATCCTCATCCAAGTTGTTTAGTTTTTGGACTTTCAATGAAGCAACAATTTCTTCATGTCGTATGTGGAGTATCCGATTTGGAATTGTGGATTATAACAGCGTATTATCCAAATCCAGCGGAGTGGGAAACTGATTTTAAAACAAGGAGGGCTCAATAATTATGACATGCTTTATGTGCAAAGGGCATTTAGAAGACAAGGAAACAACTTTTATGGTTGATTTGGAAAATTGTATTATTATTGTAAAAAATGTTCCTTCTCAGGTATGCATCCAATGCGGTGAGGTTTCATATAGCAATACAGTTACTAAGCAAATTGAATCGATCATCAATGCATTACGTGTTTCCATTACAGAAATTGCAGTTGTTAAATATTCTGATCAAGTTGCTTAGGTTAACTTATGAATTAATTGAGAGTCTCTACAATAAAGCCATACCCTTGAATTGCTTAACGCGCACCATTAAAGAATTAAACCTTCCAACATTTTATTTTGTTGGAAGGTTTTTTGTCATCTTAGTCCCAAGGTACTTATGATTAACGATACTAATCCTCCAGCAATTAGTGGACCAACGGCTAGCCCATGGAAAAAACAGACACCAACAATGGTCCCAATGACTAAAGCGGTTACTGCTTGGGGTGTTTCTTTCATAAAAGGAACGCCTTGACCAGCTGCCCAGGCCACAAAAATGCCAATGAGAATCGAGATGATACCAATCGGTGTTTTAAATGTTTCTAGCATCGCAGTGGTAGATATGCGGCCTTGTGCTATGGGGGTTAATATGGCAAGTGTCAAAATAGTGATACCAATCGTAAGTCCGTGGCTTTCAATAACAGGAAACCAATTGCCAAAACCTAGAAGTTTAATCAGTAGTAACACTAAGGCGGCTATTGATACAGAGTGATTATTACCAATCACAGATAATACTAAGATAAGTAACAGCGGTAAGTTGTCCCAATTCATTTTTTCACATCTTATAGAGTTATTGCTTGTTTGTATCAGTAGATATTTTATAGTATACTGAAGTTGTTGGAAAAGGTTCAATATATTTTTAATGAAATAAAAGATTACACATATATGAAATTTTTTTGATATGTATTATAATACTGTAAAGGTACAGGTTAAAAGGAGGAAGGTAATATGGAATTTTTAGGATCTGACATTGTTATTAAGTGTTTGCAAGAAGAAAAAGTCGAAGTTGTTTTCGGATATCCTGGAGGGGCGGTTTTACCTCTTTATGATGCTTTATATAGAAGTGACTTTCCTCATATTTTGGCTCGTCATGAACAAGGTGCGGTGCATGCTGCTGATGGATATGCAAGAGCTACAGGTAAGGTAGGCGTCTGTATTGCGACATCTGGTCCTGGTGCAACTAATCTGATCACAGGCATTGCAACAGCCTATATGGATTCGGTTCCTTTGGTGGCGATCACTGGGCAAGTAGGTGTCTCTTTAATTGGAAAAGATTCTTTTCAAGAGGCCGATGTTTGTGGGATTACGACACCAATTACAAAACATAATTATTTAGTAAAAAAAATTAAAGACCTACCTAGAGTATTAAAAGAAGCATTTTATATTGCACGTAGTGGAAGACCTGGACCGGTAGTGGTTGATATCTCGAAAGATGTATTTAATGATAAGATGGAGTACCAATATCCGGAAGAGGTAACGCTAAGAGGATATTCGCCTATTTTTGCTGGTGATGTAGCAATGATCGATGTAGTAGTCGAAAAAATGAGACAGGCGAAAAAACCATTGATATTCGTCGGTGGTGGCATTACGATTTCAGATACTTCTGCATTACTAAGAAAATTGGTAAAAACGACAGGCTTCCCAGTCATCTCAAGCTTGATGGGGCTGGGGTGTATTCCCAATGATGATGTTCAATACTTGGGAATGGTTGGTATGCATGGTACATATGCTGCGAATATGGCGACCACAGAGTGTGATCTGCTACTTGGCATCGGTGTTCGTTTTGATGATCGGGTAACAGGACTGGTACAAGATTTTGCTCCTAATGCACAAGTGGTACATTTTGATATAGATCCGGCTGAGATTAATAAAAATATTCTTGCCGATGTACGAGTCGTTGGTGATTTAAAGTGGTCATTACCACTACTCTGTGAAAAAACAATGGCATATGATGAGCCAAGTTGGAAAAACTCAATTAGTGCCTGGAATGAAACCGTACAGGCATGGAAAGTGGAAAAACCATTAAGCTACAATTGTAGCACCGAAATTATCATGCCGCAATCGGTTATTGAAAAACTCAGTCAGCTGACCAAGCAAAATTCGATTGTTGTGACCGATGTTGGACAGCATCAGATGTGGGCCGCTCAATATTATGAATTCCTCAATGAACGTTCTTTCTTAACCTCAGGCGGGTTAGGTACGATGGGATATGGTCTACCAGCAGCGATTGGTGCACAACTGGGAGTACCAGATAAAACAGTCATTTTATTTACTGGTGATGGTAGTATCATGATGAACTGTCAAGAAATGTCTACCGTGGCGGATAATAATATCCCTATCAAAATTATAGTGATGAATAATCAAGTATTAGGTATGGTATATCAATGGCAACGCATGTTTTATGGCAAACGATATTCTCATACTTCTCTAAAAGGTCATACTGATTTTGTAAAGCTTGCCGAAGCGATGGGGATTACGGGTCTTAGGGTAACAAAACCAAGTGACCTAGAAGCAACTTTAGAGGAAGCTTTGCGGATTGATGGTCCAGTATTGGTTGATATATGGTTACCTGGCAGTGAGGATGTATTGCCAATGGTTCCCACGAACTGTCGCTTAGATCAAATGGTGTTAGGGGGTTAAGTCAATGAAATATACATTAGCTGTTTTAGTTGAGAACCGACCAGGTGTACTCACGCATATATCAGGACTGATTAGTCGCCGAGCTTATAATATTGAAAGTATTGCAGCAAGCTATACAGAAGAAGCCGATACGACTAGAATTACAATTGATGTTGAGGTTGATGATGAAATACAGCTAGAGCAAGTCGTCAACCAATTGTCCAAATTAGTTGATGTCATTAAAATTGTAAATTTGACACATGTTGACTCGATCCATCGAGATTTGGCTATGATTAAAGTAAAGGCTAGTGCAGATACTCGTTCTGATATTGTGGATATTGTCGAAATCTTCAGGGCAAAAATCGTCGATGTCAATCGTGAGACAATGGTTATAGAATTAACTGGTGAAGAAAGTAAGATTGATGCTTTATGTGAAGTGCTAAAAGATTATGGGATTATTGAAATAGCAAGAACTGGTAAAATTGCTCTTTCTCGTGGACCTATTGCAGCGAAAGATATGTAGTAGAGATTTGGGGTGAAGAAAAACGGTTAATATGAATTGCATAAAAAAATGGGTTGTATTTGTTTTGAAAATAAGGATATGGGAATTTACTTTATTGCGGATCCGGACGGGTATTGGCTAGAAATACTTCCAGCAAATCGTGGGTAATGGTTATCTAGGCAGTATATAGGGGGAATATCGATGATAAAAGAGTTGATTGTCAAGAATAGAAGTTATCGTAGATTCTATGGGGACCAAAAAATCACCAAGGAAACCTTATTATCTTTAGTTGATTGTGCAAGGCTTACGCCATCGGGGGCAAATCGGCAAGCACTAAAGTATATTGTTTCTTCAGAGAGTGCAGTGAATTCTGCTATCTATACTACACTTGGCTGGGCGGGTTACCTATCCGATTGGGATGGACCAAGTGAACAGGAGAGGCCAACTGCATATATTACAATTGTCCAAGATGAAAATAATAAAATGGTCACTGCAGCGGATCAAGGAATTGCTGCACAAAGTATATTGTTAGGTGCCATAGAAATGGGCCTTGGTGGTTGCATAATCGCGAATATCAAGAAAGAACAACTGCTCACGATTCTTACTATACCAAAGCAATATGAAATATTGTTAGTGATTGCAATTGGGAAACCAAAAGAAGTAGTAGTGATTGATGAAATTCATATGGGCGATAGTATTAAGTACTGGCGTGATGAAGAGCAAGTTCATCATGTGCCTAAAATTAGATTGGAAGATGTTGTTTTAAATTATAAGTGATCGATATGATGACGTACTAAGTAAATGGTAGCTATATTGTTAGTCTGCCGTGGCTGGGGTATCTTATACCCCACACACGACGATTGCCATGAAGAAGATTTAGTGAGTTTGTTATATAGATAAGAAAAAGCACCCAAGAGGTGCTTTTTTCTTATCTATGTAGTTGTTTTGTGAATTCAATCGGGGAAGGCAAAGTTGGTGTAAGCCACCAAGGAGAGTGGGGGCTTAGTTCTTCTAGTGAATATCTGCCTGTCGCTACTGCAATAGTACGTGCACCGATGGCTTTGCCACACGCAATATCATTTGGAGTGTCGCCAATGATATAAATATGGTCTAATGGTACAGTACTGTAGTGCTTTTGGACAATCGCTAGGGCTTGGGCAGATATTTCTGTCCGGTCAAAGCAATTGCTACAAAAAGCACTGTGCGGAAATTTAAAAAAATGGTCTAGGCCATAGTGGGTTAATTTTATTTTAGCACCAATAGCGGTATTGCCAGTCAGAAGAAGTGACACATACTCGTTATGATGGTGTAAATCTGTTAAAATTTCTTTTACGGATGGGATAAGGTGACCTTGTCTAAGAGCGAGGTGTTTTGGGAGAACTTCTTCATAACGAGCAATTAAGTTGCAAACTTCATCGACGGCTGGTTGACGGCCCGTTGCAAGTTCGATGACTTGATATGCAATATAATAATCCGTCATACCAGCAGTTTTGATGCTACTAAAGTCGAACGGTGTATGAAAAAGTTCTTGTACTACCTGTTCAAAAGCGTATAATCCAGCTTTACCTGTTTTTAATAGTGTTCCGTCAATATCCCAAAAAAGTATGCGCATTATGTATCGTTCCTTTTCATAGTTACTTCTATAATATAATTAGATATTTACAATACATTATCCTTTATCAATCGTTTATTTTTGTACAATCGATTGCCTTGCCTAGCAGAATCATATTGATGGAATATTCATATTGATGGAATATTCATATAGAAGGGATATTGTTGCAGGAATAATCGGAAAAGTAGCGAACTACTTTAATGTTCTATAGCCTTAGGTAATATATTTACTTGTTATTGGCACTCTATTTTCAAATTTATAATAAAGCGAAAAATATTTATAGATGGGATAGGAAATATTAGAGCATGGCTCTGTTTAAGGGGGAAAAGCGATGAGGGATCATAGGAACAATCATGGATTGGGAAATTTGCAAAAAACCCTAGATCTAATAGCTCAAACAGCTAATTCTGCTTTAAATATAGAGGAACTTGCCTGTTCGATACGACGTATTATTGGGGCAAATCATTATAGTCAAGAAGAACAAAAAGTATTGGACCTCATTTCAAATGAAGTCAAGATGGATCTTGAATATAAGCGGGTAGAGGAAGCATTACGCGAAAGTGAAGAAAAATATAGGGCTATTGTTGAGCATAGTTATAATGCGATATATATTGTAAGTGGGGATGTTATTGTCTATGCGAATCATAAATTGTGTATTTTACTGGGAGTACAGGCAGATGAAATAGGAAAAATTGATATATTTGATTTTCTACATCCAGAGGATCGAATGCATGTGCGTCAATATATTGATCGATATAATGGTGGAAATCAGACAGCTGCTCTTTGTGAAGCTCGTATTATCGCAAAAGATCAGCAACTAAAATTTGTAGAGTTTAATTTAAATAAAATTTTATATAAAGGTAACGACGCTTTTATTTGGGCGGTTCGTGATATTAGTGAGCGTAAGGCGGCAGAAAAATTGCAACAGGCCTTATATTTGATTTCCGAAACGGTTAATTCTTCATTAGATTTGGAAAAACTATATCAATCGGTACATCAAATTATTGGAAAATTAATTCTAGCAGATAATTTTTTTATTGCCCTTTATGATGATAAGAACGATATCGTTGAATTTTCGTACCATATTGATGAAAAACTCCCAAATCCTGGTCCAAGAAAAAATGGAAAAGGATTAACTAATTATGTAATTCAAACCGGACAACCGTTAATGATTTCTAAGGCCGACCATATGGAAATGATACAACAAGGTGAAATTAAGCAAAATGGAATTTGGTGTGTAAATTGGTTAGGGGTACCACTTAAAACGGCAGAAGATAAAGTCTTTGGTGTATTAGCTGTAAAAACGTATAAAGAAAGTATTCCATATACCAACAAAGATCAAGATATCCTCAGCTTTGTTTCCAATCAGGTCGCAATGGGGATTCGTCGTAAACAAGATGAAGCAAGACTACAGTATCTGAGTTTTCGTGATTCTCTTTCTGGCCTATATAATCGGAGATATTTCGAAGAAGAAATGACGCGAATGGATAAACGTCGTGAGGGCTCAGTAGGGTTAATCATTATAGATGTTGATGGATTAAAATTGGTGAATGATATATTTGGGCATGAAAGTGGTGACATATTGCTTTCTAAGGTATCGAAGTTACTTGCCACTTGCTTTCGAGATGAGGATGTAGTAGCTAGAATTGGCGGTGATGAATACGGTATATTATTGCATCATGTGGATATAACTATCGTAAAAGCTGCTTGTGAACGTGTACAAAGACAGATTTTAAAGGGGAACGTAGATGATGATCATCCTCCGCTTAGCATATCAATGGGTTTTGCTGTAAGTGATGATCAAAATCTTTCTATGCGTGAACTCTTTAAGCAAGCTGATAATAATATGTATAGTGAGAAACTTCAACGGAGTAAAAATGTTCGTAGTGCCCTTGTTCAGAGTATGGTAAAGCTTTTAAAAGAACGAGATTTCATTGCCGAAGGACATGCTGATCGAGTGCAAAATATTGTTGTTGAATTGGGAAAAAGATGTGGTTTGCCAATTGAAAAATTAGCGGAATTATGTCAGTTAGCTCAATTTCATGATATTGGTAAAGTGGGGATTTCAGCAAGTTTATTTTTGAAACCGGATGTACTTACCGTAGAAGAGCGCAAAGAGGTACAACGCCATTCTGAAATTGGACATCGTATTTCGAAAGCATCTCCAGATCTTCATTTGATCGCTGATTTTATATTAAAACATCATGAGTGGTGGGATGGTACGGGTTATCCTATGGGTATTTCAGGATATAATATTCCTCTGGAGTGTAGAATTTTAGCCATTGCTGATGCATATGATGCGATGACGAGTGATCGTCCTTACCGTAAAGCGATGAGTCATGAGGAAGCAATCGAAGAGTTAAAACGTTATGCTGGTATACAATTTGATCCTATTCTGGTGGATATTTTCTTAGAAAACCTAGAATAAATCATGAAAGTTCGCGAAATGTTTCCAGATAATGAAAAGAGCTAAGAGACGATTTCACGTCTCTTAGCTCTTTGCTATATAGGTACCTTGCTAGCGAGATATTATTTTATAATCATAACTGGAATGGTGGAATATTGAGAAACATTCGTGCTAATACTGCCTAAGAAAAATTCACTAATACCACTTAAACCACGTGAACCTATCACAATTAGGTCATACGAATCCTTTTTGGTTAAAGATAGTATACGCTCTGCCGGGTGACCAAACTCTAGAAGCGTTTCAATTTGCGGATAATCCTTTGTTTCTGCTTTAGCCAGTTCGATTAGTTTGTAACCGGTGGCTTCTACTTCCTCAATATTGACAGACAGAAACGGAACTTCGCCATGTATCGCGATCGTTGGCAATGTATAATGAGGTTGTACAACATGAACGATCGTGATCGAACTATTAAATTTTTCACCTACTTTGCAGGCGTATTCTAAGGCGCGCCAAGCTGCTTCAGAACCGTCGATGGGAACTAAAATTTTCTCTAACATCAGTAGCACCTCCGTTTATAGTTAGATTGGAAAGTGATATCTTGATTATAGCATAAAAATGGTAAAAAATATACAGAAAATTATGACGATATCGTTTTACTCTTGCTTGCTGCCCTTAGCGCTAATAAATAATTGCCCCTTTGAGTCTAGAACGGCATACATAATATGTACAGGACTTTCTATATTTCGCTCAGTAAGTTGTGTGATTAACCAGGTGTGACTGAGATGCTTTTTTGCTAAATTTTCTTCAATGATTTGGCCATCCATAATTAATTCGATAGGAAAGGAGGGGCTTGGTAAATGGATATTCATATCACTCTTGGTTAATGGCTGAAAATCGGGTTTCATAATCACACTGAGCTGTCCTGTTGGTTCAAGCGTCGCATACTGTACTTCACTTATGTCAAGAACACCTTTCTCGCGTAACTGAGAATTTAATTCATCTAAATCATATCGCATTATTTTCATATTTTTTTTCATGATGGAACCATTTTGAATAACAACAGTAGGCGAGCCTTCGAACAGTTTGCGTAGTGGACGACTCTTGATCGAGAATAATGATAATAAATAGGTCAGTAAAAAAAAGAGAAATAGGTCAAAAAAATGACTCCAGAATTTATCAGCATCAGAGGATGCGATACTACCTGCAATGGAACCCATTGTAATACCGCTAATATATTCATAGAATGTTAACTGACCAATCTGGGTTTTATCAAGAAAACGGGTAAAGACAAGTAAGCTGACAAAAATAAGAGCAGTCTGCCAAGTATCACGTAGCATTGTATTGAAATCCATATGATAATATCCTTTCTATATAAAAATAAATAATTTTCACAAATATGATATTGAATATTAGTTTTGACAAATCATAGAAATATTATGAATCAGAAGATTACTTTTTTGATGATTATGTGGCATAATATTTAGAGATAGGGCGATTGCCTATCACATCTTTAGTACAATATGAGTCACTTTAGTTAATGAAATATTGAAGGGAGTTTTACATGTGCCACATATTATGATAAAAGGAATGAAAGTAGTAGAGGTTCAAAAAATAAGTAAACCATTGCTTGATGAGTTAGAGGTTATTATTGATTGTCCAAGAGAATATTTTACTCTGGAAGTACAAGAAACCCATTTTATTATAGAGGGAGAGGTCGTGGACAAAGACCCATTTGTGCAGATCAATTGGTTTGATCGTGGGCAAGAAGTACAAGACAAGACGGCTATTGCGATCACAAAACATATCAACTCTGCTGGTTATAAGCAAGTAGAACTGTTTTTTACGATTCTCGAACGCAATAAGTATTACGAAAACGGAACACATTTATAGCAAATTTACTTTCTATTTTATAAAAGTCGGAATTGTGCAAAAAATGTGAATAGTTTTTTTTTATTTAATACGTAGGAGTTTTAAGAATTATGTCGAAAACTTATTGGATAATAAATTTATGGTGATCGGGTAATTTGTGATATAATTAAGTCCTGTGCAGCCTCAAAAATGTACAGGATGATCACCCATAATATTTAGTAATAAAAAAAGAGAGAAGGCAGAGTTTATGAGAAAAATGAAGACTATGGATGGCAATACAGCGGCAGCATATATTTCTTATGCATTCACTGATGTTGCAGCGATTTTCCCAATTACTCCATCATCACCAATGGCAGAAGCAGTTGATGAATGGTCTGCTCAAGGCAAAAAGAATATCTTTGGTCAAACTGTAAAGTTATTAGAAATGCAGTCTGAGGCAGGCGCTGCTGGTGCTGTGCATGGTTCTCTACAAGCAGGTGCTTTGACTACTACATATACAGCATCACAAGGTCTCTTGTTGATGGTTCCTAATATGTATAAAATTGCTGGTGGACTTTTACCAGGTGTTTTCCATGTAAGTGCTAGAGCACTTGCAACTAATGCTCTTAACATTTTCGGCGATCATCAAGATGTTATGGCTGCTAGACAAACAGGCTGTGCTTTGTTTGCTGAAAGCAGTGTACAAGAAGTTATGGATCTTAGTGCTGTAGCTCATTTGACTGCAATTAAAGGTAAAGTTCCTTTTATTAATTTCTTTGATGGATTTAGAACTTCTCATGAAATTCAAAAAATCGAAACAATTGAATATGATGAATTAGCTAAATTGTTAGATATGGATGCTGTTGATGCGTTCAGAAGAAATGCATTAAATCCTGATCATCCAGTACTTCGTGGTACTGCACAAAATCCTGATATTTATTTCCAAGAAAGAGAAGTTTCCAATAAATATTATGAAGCGTTACCAGAAATCGTAGAAGGCTATATGGCTGAAATTACGAAAATAACAGGTAGAGAATATCATTTGTTCAACTACTATGGTGCACAAGATGCTGATAGAATGATTATTGCTATGGGATCTGCTTGTGAAACCATTCAAGAAACTGTAGATCATATGAATGCAAATGGCGAGAAAGTTGGTTTGTTAACTGTTCACTTATACAGACCATTCTCCATTGAGCATTTCTTTAAATATATTCCTAAAACAGTAAAGAAAATTGCTGTTCTTGATAGAACAAAAGAAGCTGGTTCCCTAGCTGAACCATTATATCTTGATGTAAAAACAGCGTTCTACAATCAGGAAAGTCATCCAGTTATCGTAGGCGGACGTTATGGTCTAGGTTCCAAAGATGTATTACCAGCACACATTGTTGCTGTCTATGACAACTTGAAAGCTGATCAACCTAAAGATGGATTTACTATTGGTATCGTTGATGATGTAACACATAAATCTCTGCCAACTGGTGAAGGCTTTGATCCTACTCCAGAAGGAACAAAAGCTTGTAAGTTCTGGGGTCTTGGTTCTGATGGTACAGTTGGTGCGAACAAAAGTGCTATCAAAATTATTGGCGATAAAACAGATATGTATGCACAAGCTTATTTTGCTTATGATTCCAAAAAATCTGGTGGTATTACCGTTTCTCACCTTAGATTTGGTAAACAACCAATCAAATCACCATATTTAATTAACAAAGCTGATTTTGTAGCGGTTCATAATCAATCATATGTTAATAAATATGATGTATTGGCTGGCTTAAAACCAGGTGGTAACTTCCTCTTAAATTGTATTTGGAATGAAGAACAATTAGAGGCAGAATTACCAGGTTCCATGAAACGCTATATTGCTAAAAATAATATTAACTTCTATACATTAGATGCTGTGAAAATTGCTCAAGACATTGGTTTGGGCGGTAGAATCAACATGATCATGCAATCCGCATTCTTTAAAATTGCAGACATCATTCCATTGGATGAGGCTATTAAATATCTTAAAGATGCAGTTGAGCATTCTTATGGTAATAAAGGACAAAAAGTTCTTGATATGAATAATGCGGCTATTGATGTCGGCGTTAACAAAATTGTGAAGGTTACTATCCCAGCTAGTTGGGCGACTGCTCCAGATAAAGTTCTTGCTACTAAAGAAGTACCTGAGTTCATTAGCAAGGTTCTTATACCTATGAATAGACAAGAAGGCGATTCTTTACCAGTAAGTACCTTCGTTGGTGGTATGGAAGATGGTACTTTCCCAGTTGGTACTGCAGCTTTTGAAAAACGCGGTATTGCGATAAATGTTCCAGAATGGCAAATGGATAATTGTATTCAATGTAATCAATGTTCTTATGTATGTCCACATGCTGTAATCCGTCCTGTACTTGCTACAGAAGAAGAAATCAGCAATGCACCAGCTGGCTTTACTGCAAAACCTGCTGTTGGAGCTAAAGGCTTACAATTTAGATTGGCTATTTCACCTCTTGATTGCACAGGTTGTGGTAACTGCGCACAAGTATGTCCTGCAAAAGAAAAAGCATTAATTATGAAACCACTTGCTACGCAATTGAATCAAGCTCCATTATGGGATCATGTGGATGCTATTTCTCCTAAAGCCAATCCTATGAATAAGAAGACTGTAAAAGGTAGTCAATTTGAAAAACCACTCTTAGAGTTCTCCGGTGCTTGCGCAGGTTGTGGCGAAACTCCTTATGTTAAACTTGTTACTCAATTATTTGGTGATCGCATGATGATTGCGAACGCTACTGGTTGTACATCTATCTGGGGTGGTAGTGCTCCAGCTGTACCATATACAACCAATCATTTAGGACAAGGTCCAGCATGGGCAAACTCCTTATTTGAAGATAATGCAGAGTTTGGTCTTGGTATGCATTTAGGCGTAAAAGCAATCAGAGTAAAACTTGCTGAGAGCATTAAAGAAGCTATGGAACTTAATATCAGTGCTGACCTTAAAGCTGCTTTGGCAGATTGGTTAGAAAACATAGATAACGGCGAAGGTACTCGTGCAAGAGCAGAACTGATTATTTCACTTGTAGAAGCTGAAAAAGACAAAGTTGCTGCACTAAATGAAATCTACAAGAATAAAGATTTCTTAGTTAAGAGATCACAATGGATCTTTGGTGGAGATGGCTGGGCTTATGACATCGGTTATGGCGGTTTGGATCATGTATTAGCATCAGGCGCAGATGTTAACGTCTTGGTTGTAGATACTGAGATATACTCCAATACTGGTGGACAAGCTTCAAAATCAACTCCAGCTGCAGCGATTGCTCAATTTGCTGCTAGTGGTAAGGTTACGAAGAAAAAAGATCTTGGTATGATGGCTATGAGTTATGGTTATGTATATGTAGCACAAATTGCTATGGGTGCTGATCATAATCAGGCATTAAAAGCGATTGCTGAAGCCGAAGCTTATCCAGGACCTTCCCTGATCATTGCTTATGCTCCTTGTATCAGCCATGGTTTGAAAAAAGGTATGGGTAACAGCCAACTTGAAATTAAAAATGCTGTAGCATGCGGGTACTGGGGAATGTACAGATACAATCCTACACTAAAAGAACAAGATAAGAATCCGTTCATTTTGGATTCCAAAGAGCCAACCGCTGACTTCAGAGAGTTTTTGATGGGCGAAGTACGGTTCTCATCACTTCAAAAACTATATCCTGAATCTGCAGAAGCTTTATTTGCGAAAACAGAAAAAGATGCAAAAGACAGATTGGCAACATACAAAAAACTTGCTCAATCATAAGATGTTCTAAAATCATCTAAGATAAAAAGGCATTTGATGACCTACTGGTAGGCATCAAATGCCTTTTTTTTACGGAATCAGAAAGTATTCACTTTCTAGGGTTCCAAGTAAGAACGACTAAGGCTTCTGCCTGCGTCTGATGACTTGGTACAAGCCAAGTCTTTTCTTATTGCTTTTTGTGGAACTAGAAATTATACTTAAACTGATTAATATATCGAATAGAACGGTAGGATGCGTAAAAAGGGGTTGATTCAATGGACATTGTATATCGTAAGGGTAGGCTAGATGATTGTTATAAAATCGCTAAAGGCATTGATTTAGCTTCTGGCGGTATTGTGGAATTTTTATTTCATGATTTGCTAAAAGATCGGACTGCAGTTCAGGTTATGGCAGAGTCTTTAGCGAATGAAGAAGGGTATGAATCCTATAACAATGCAATTGTTGCGGAGTATGAAGGCCATATTATTGGCATTGTATATTCATATCCGGCAAAGTTTCATGGGATTTCTGATGAAACTAGAAAAATATTTCCGAGTGATCGATTAGAACTGCTAGCTGATTTTTTTGCTTCACGAGTTGAGGATAGTTTATTTCTTGATTCTATCTATGTAGATGAAACCTTTCGAGGGCAAGGTGTTGGCAGTAAATTAATCAAATTGACGAAGCAGAAAGCCAAAGAGAACGGTTATAGTAAATTAAGCTTAATGGTCATGCATGAAAATAAGGTGGCTCGGCAAACATATGAACGTAATCATTTTCAAATCGTAAAACATATTAATGTGAATGATCATAAGCTGATTCGTAATAAAGGTGGAATTTATTTACTAGTTAGTGATGTGGATCAATGATGTCAAAAACTTGATTTGAAAATCGTTCTATGTTATTATACTAAAGAGAAAAGGACGTTATGCCTGAGGTATGCGTTACTCTCATTTATGTTCAACCTACTCATGACTTTAGGGAGTTTGATATTGTGCGGATGCCATGCCTTCTTGAGAGGACGGCAAAAGTATGATTTAGAGCACCCACCTGCTAGATGGCAGGGTTTGAACATATCGGGGGAACGGTACTGCGGGTTAAGGGTTTATATTTACACAATAAACAGAGGTGTTCAACCTCTGTTTATTGTATTTTAATATGCTAATAAGGCAATAGACAACAGAGTTATGTTGCGAAATTCCTTATGATAGAGATAAATAAGGAAAATTTGTAAAAAACGATACGATTTATATAGACTTTTTTACTACTAATGAAATAAAATATAAATAATGAATACAGTAGCGTTGAGTAGTTAAGGAGAGAGAGATGTTGCGCAAGTTTATTCTTATATATAATCCAGTATCAGGTGATGCAAGTTTTAGATTCAAATTGGATAATGTGATAGAAACTTTTCAGCATAAAGGTTGTATTGTCATTCCATTTAGAATAACCACTGCGCAAGATACCAGTGATTTTGTAGTATTAACGAAAGACGTAAAGGCAGAGGGAATTATTGTATCAGGTGGTGATGGTACAATTCATGAAGTCATTAATATCATGCTAGAGCATTCGGTTGATATACCACTCGGTATTATTCCAAGTGGTACATCAAACGATTTTGCTGCTCATTTGCAGATTGAGAAAAATATTGATATGTGTGTCGATACGATTGCCAGAGGCAATATTAAAACTTTTGATGTGGGCAAAATCAATGAACGGTATTTTTTTAATGTAGCAAGTGCCGGACTCATGACATCGGTTGCTCATAGTGCCGATGTAGTATTAAAAAATACATTAGGGAAACTGGCATATTATATTAAAGGTATTGGTGAATTGCCTAATTTTAAAGCACTCAATATGCGAATTACTGTAGATGGTCAAGTGATAGAGGATGATGTTTTTTTATTTTTAGTAATGAATAGTGGTACAGTTGGCGGTTTTCCTCGATTGGTTCCTTATGCACAGATTGATGATGGGAAACTGGACCTACTAATTGTAAATAAATGCAATTTGTCAGAACTGATGAGTTTGTTCATTAGCTTTTTAAAAGGCATACATTATAATAGTAAGCATGTTATCTATATGCAGGCACAACATATTTGTATAGAATGTGCAGAAGAATTATATAGTGATTTGGATGGAGAACTTGGACCGAAGTTGCCACTTACTATTGAGGTTGTCCCGAATAAAGTAAAATATTTTTCTAGTTTATAATTTAAAATATTGTATTAAATTTTAGGGGGTACATACTATGTCAAAAATTGCAAAAAACTTAACGGATTTAATTGGGAACACACCACTGTTAGAAATTTCTAACTACAGTCAACAACATGATCTTAAAGCGAAAGTAATTGCTAAATTAGAATATTTTAATCCTTTAGGAAGCGTCAAAGATCGTATTGGTTATGCTATGATTAAAGATGCCGAAGACAAAGGTTTACTGGTTGCTGATTCCACGATTATTGAACCAACTAGTGGTAATACCGGTGTTGGCTTGGCTTTTGTTGCAGCGGCAAAAGGGTATAAATTGATTTTGACTATGCCTGAAACGATGAGTATTGAAAGACGAAACTTACTAAAAGCGTTGGGGGCTCACTTGGTGCTTACGCCTGGATCAGAAGGTATGAAAGGTGCAATTCGCAAAGCGGAAGAATTAGCACAGGAAACGCCGCATTCTTTTATTCCTCAACAGTTTCAAAATCCAGCGAATCCAGAAATCCATCGTCATACAACTGCAGAAGAAATATGGAGAGATACGGATGGTAAGGTAGATATTTTCGTTGCTGGCGTTGGTACAGGTGGTACGATAACTGGAGTTGGTGAAGTATTAAAGGCTAAAAATCCAAATGCAAAAATCGTTGCAGTAGAGCCTGCTGATTCACCTGTTTTGTCAGGCGGTAATCCTGGACCTCATAAACTTCAGGGAATTGGTGCTGGATTTGTACCTGCTGTTTTCAATAAAGAGATTATTGATGAAATTTACCAAGTTGAAAATGAAGAAGCATTTCAGACAGTAAGACAACTTGCATCGTCAGAAGGTTTATTAGTAGGTATTTCTAGTGGCGCAGCGGTATTTGCGGCAACGCAAATTGCAGCTCGACCAGAAAATGCAGGAAAAGTCATTGTCGTTTTATTGCCTGATACAGGAGAAAGATATTTATCAACACCACTTTTTCAGGCTGATTAAGCGATTTTAGTAATATCATAAATAGTAAAAAGATAGGGAGCCCTATAAGGACTTACCTATCTTTTTTTTGTGTAAAATACAAAAAGCGATTGCAAAAATATATCATTAATGTTAAAATATGTAATGCGAGTAAGCGAAATACATTCGATTTACAATCTAATAGGGTGAGAGAAGTAAATCTAGGATTAACTGAGGAGGTGATTAGTTGGAAGCCAGTTTGTCAGGGCAGGCGGTTGGCATTACAGCAATTATTTTAATCCTTTTATCGATGGTAATGCTAGAAAAACGATAAAAGAAAATGTAAGCTCTATGTATTTTTTTTGCCAAGATTAAGGTGTAAGCAAATGATAAAAAAACCCCAGTCATTGTCACATATGATATTGAATGATATAATATATACAGAAGGTACGAACGAAATGACAGCGATATTGTTAGTCTGCTGGAAATCAACTATGTGATAGTGTATGTATCGAGCTCTACTTTTCTACTAGTAGGGCTCTTATTTTAAAATCATCTGACTGTATAGTCATATTATGACAAAAGGATAGGTGGGGATAGGATGCAGCTTATTGATTTACATTGTGATACAATATTACATCTGATGGATCAACCGCAGCTAGGATTAAAAATGAATGATTTGAGTGTAGATATACAAAAACTAAAAAAAGCCAATGCAGTAGCTCAGTTTTTTGCGTTATATATTGATTTAGAAGAGCATCCAAATGCCTTGCAACGTTGTTTGAATATGCTGGATGTTTTTTATCAGGAAATAGAAAAAAATTCTAACGATATTGCTCTAACTCGGAATGTGCAAGAGTTGTATTCCAATCAGAAACAAGGTAAAATATCTGCATTTTTGACAATTGAAGAAGGTGGCGCCTTAGAAGGGCGTTTGGAAAATTTACGGAATTTTTATCGATTAGGTGTGCGGCTACTGACACTTAGTTGGAATTATCCGAATGAAATTGGTTATCCAAACTGTAAAAAACAATACCAAATACAAGGTTTAACTGAATTTGGACAGCAAGTAGTGCACGAAATGAATGAATTAGGTATGATCATTGATGTATCTCACCTTTCGGATCAAGGTTTTTATGATGTTGCCAATTTATCAAAGAAACCATTTATTGCTTCTCATTCAAATGCCCGGGCTATTTTAGATCATGGTCGTAATTTAACGGATGATATGATTCGGCAATTAGCAGAAAAAGGTGGCATCATGGGGATCAACTTTTATGGAAGTTTTTTAAACCCATCGGGCGAGAGTAAAGTGGACGATATGGTAGCTCATATGAAACATATTTATAATATAGGTGGTATTGATGTATTGGCGATCGGTACCGATTTTGATGGAATTGAATGTAGTTTGGAAATTGCTAATATTGGTGAAATTCATAAATTAATGGATGCATTAATGAAAAGTGGCTTTACAGCAGCTGAAATTGACAAAATTTTCTATAAAAATTCATTGCGAGTCATGCAAGAGTGTCTATAATATATATATATACTTTTTTCAAAACACTGGCAGCGAGTTGATAAAATGGAGGTAAAAATGAAACATCCTCAGCCTTGTATATGTTCTCATGATTCTCATAACAAACGTCAGCAGATATTAGATGCAGCCTATATTATCTTTTCGCGTAAAGGATATCACAAAGCAACGGTGGATGAAATTATTGCATTAGCCGATACGGGAAAAGGAACAGTCTATAATTATTTTGTCAATAAAGAACAATTATTTTATACCTTAATTAAAGAACGTAGTGCCCCTTTCGAAACTGTTTTAATAAAAATTGTCAATTCATCTGAAATGCCGTTACAAAAAGTGGAAACAATTGTAAAAGCATTTCTAGAGTTTTATATCGAAAATGCTGATTTGTGGCGAGTCGTCATGTATGAAGTGCGAGGGCTAGGCGTAGAAGGATATTCTAACTTTACCTTAGAGCAACGAGATAAGTATCAAGCTTGGTTTTGCCAGACGATTGGTATGATTGAAAAAGTATTGCTAGAAGGAAAAGCTAGTGGCGTAATTCTTAAAACATGTGATGCCAACCGGATTGCTCATGGCTTATTTAGCGTCATTGTGACTTCTGTATTTCATAATTTTTTGAATGAAGATATTGGCGAGACTGCGCATAATATTACTCAATTTCTTTTATATGGCGTGGCTAGTAAATAAAGAAAATAGCAGTTATATTGTTAGTCTGTCGTGGCTGGGCTATAGGGCTTTTATAGCCCAGTCACGACGATTGCCATCAAGAATATTTAATAATATCTATATAGAGTAAAAGATAATAGATAGTAATGAAAGTTTGCAGGAGGATAAATATGTTATTTGATAGTCATATGCATACGCGTTTTTCTACCGATTCAAAAATGAAAATGGATGAGGCTGTAGCCAAGGGAAAAGAATTAAATATTGGCATTACCATTACCGATCATATGGACATCTTATATCCAGAGCCGAAAGCCTTTGTATTTGATGTAGAGCAATATTTTTCTGATTATAATCAGTATCGTAGCGAGAATGTGTTACTTGGCATTGAGATCGGGATGCGCTCAGATTGTCTAGAAGAAAATTGCCGTATTGTCGAGAAGTATCCTTTTGACTATGTGATAGGGTCAGTACATGTGATTGATAATATTGATCTTTATGCTGCGGATTTTTATCAACAGAGAACGAAACAGGAAGTCTATCAACAATATTTTGCGACCATGTTACAATGCGTAACCTGTTATGATGCAATTGATAGTCTCGGTCATATTGATTATATCGCAAGATATGCAAGGTTCGCTGATCCAGAGATCTATTATCATGAATTTAGCGAGTCAATTGATCGAATACTAACCGTTTTAGCTCAAAAAGGTAAAGCATTAGAGATTAATACTAGGCGTCTTAATAGCCAACAAATAGCGCAAAATCTTATACCTATTTACAAACGCTTTTATGAGGTCGGTGGACGCTTGGTAACGATCGGTTCTGATGCTCATAATGCAGCGGATATTGGGAAAAATATGAAAACAGGAATAGAGATCGCGGAGCGATCGGGTTTAAAAGTAGTATATTATAAAGAGAGCCAACCACAATATATGAAATAAGAAAAGACTTGGCTTCGACCAAGTCCTCAGACGCAGGTCAAAGTTTTAGTCATTCTTATTTGGAATCGAGAAAGATTATGCTTTCTGATTCTGTAAAAAAAGACTGTATCAAAAAAAATTGATACAGCCTTTTCTTATTGATTATTAAAATGCTGGTACAACAGCACCTTGATATTTTTCGTTAATGAACTTTCGTACTTCTTCTGAGGTTAATGCTTTTGTCAATTTTTGAATTTCAGGACGATTCTCATCGCCTTTGCGGATTGTCAAAATATTAACATACGGAGAATCATTTTGTTCAATAAATAGTGCATCTTTCGTAGGGACTAATTTTGCTTCTAGTGCATAATTGGTATTAATTACAGCGATTGAAACATCTTCTAAAACACGAGGTAGTTGAGGAGCTTCTAGTTCACTGATAACAAGTTTTTTATCGTTTGCTACAATATCATTTACAGTAGCATTAATGCCAATGCCATCTTTTAGTTTAATGAGTCCAGCTTTTTCTAACAGAACAAGAGCGCGGCCGCCGTTGGTAGGATCATTCGGAATGGCAACTTTTGCGCCAGCAGGAAGTTCGGCAAGAGTTTTGATTTTCTTAGAGTAGATACCCATCGGTTCAATGTGTACAGCTGCTGTATAGGTCAATGCTAAATTACGTTCCGTTGCAAATTTATTCAAATACGGAGTGTGCTGAAAAAAATTAGCGTCTAATTCTTTTTCGGCAACAGCAATGTTAGGAGTTACATAGTCTGTCAATTCTACGATTTGTAGATCGATACCTTCTTTTGCAAGAATTGGTTTAACGACATTCAAAATTTCAGCATGAGGTACAGCTGTTGCCCCCACCTTGAGTACCGTTTTCCCTGCTTCTTTTGTAGGGGCAGGGCTTTGTCCGCAACCACTAAGTAAAAGACCAAAAGAGAGTAGACTAATTAGAACTAGAAATAGTTTTTTCATTGTTAAAAGCCTCCTAGATTTATTTTTTATTTAGGCGGCGAGCTACATAGTCGCCGGTTGATTGTACGATTTGTACTTGGGCAATTAAGATGATAACCGTAATGAGCATAATATCAGCGCGGAAACGTTGGTATCCATAACGAATAGCCAAATCCCCTAAGCCGCCGCCGCCAATTGCGCCTGCCATAGCGGAGTAACCAATCAAGCTGATGATGGTTAAGGTAAGGCCGAGGATGATTCCAGGCATAGCTTCAGGAAGTAATACCTTGGTAATAATTTCTCGTGGTGAGGCACCCATGGCTTGCGCTGCTTCGATGACGCCGTAATCTACTTCTTTGAGAGCCGATTCTACGATTCGGGCAACAAAGGGGATTGCGGCAATACTAAGAGGAACAATCGCAGCATTTGTACCGATGGATGTGCCGACAAGTAAGCGAGTGAATGGAATGATCGCTACCATTAATATAATAAAGGGAGTGGAACGTGCGGCATTGACAATGACGCCGAGTACTTTGTTGAGTGCGGTATTTTCTAAAATATGTCCTTTATTGGTAGTGATTAAAATAATACCAAGAGGAATACCGATAATTGCTGAAATCATTCCTGAGACAGCGACCATATAAGTGGTTTCCCATAAGGATTTAATTAGTAATGCGAGCATGTCTTGTGACATAGCCAATCACCTCTATTCCTAAATCTCGTGTTTGTAAATAGCGAAGTGTTTCCTCAAGAGAACTCTGCTCTCCTGAAAGTTCTACAATTAATGTGCCAAAAGGTGTTGATTGAATGTGATCAATATTACCATGTAAGATACTAGCATCAATATCAAAACGACGAATAATACTAGAAATAACAGGATCTTCAGCAGAGTTGCCAATGAACGATAAACGGAGCATTAAATTACTACCAGCGGAAGGCGTTGTTGATAAAGAAAGATCTGAAAAAAATTCAGGTAAGTTATGACTAATGATCGAGCTGATAAATTCTTTCGTTGTATTTTCCTTTGGCTGAGTGAAAACATCAAGCACTTTACCTTGTTCAATAATATAACCATTTTCGATGACGGCTACTTGGTTGCAGATTTCTTTAATCACCTGCATTTCATGGGTAATAAGAACAATTGTAAGGTTAAATTCACGATTAATATTTTTTAATAATTCCAAAATGGATTTTGTGGTTTGTGGGTCAAGGGCCGATGTTGCTTCATCGCATAAGAGAACTTTCGGATGGTTCGCCAGTGCGCGAGCGATGCCCACACGTTGCTTTTGTCCGCCACTTAGCTGGGCTGGATATTGATCTTTTTTATCGGCTAATCCGACTAAGGTGAGAAGATGCATAACCTCTGTATTGATTTCTTCTTTACCCCGTTTGGCGAGCTCAAGAGGGAATGCGATATTTTGGTACACCGTGCGCGATGATAATAGGTTAAAATGCTGAAAAATCATTCCGATTTTTTTTCGCTGTTCCCGTAATTCTTTTTCGCTCAGGGTAGTAAGTTCCTGTCCGTCAACTGTGACGCTACCTTTAGTCGGGCATTCGAGCATATTAATGCAACGGATCAGAGTGCTTTTACCAGCGCCGCTTGTACCAATAATCCCGAAAATTTCACCTTGCGATACTGTTAAATTGATACCCTTTAAGGCATGTACGATGCCGTTGTCACTTTCATATATTTTTTCAATGTTATCAAGTGTAATCAATGTAATGACCCCTTTCTGTTATTTATCGAGAATCGTAAAAAAAGCTACTTCATAATATGAAGCAGCATAATAAATCTCGTTGCGCTTCATCTGCCAGGAGATACTCCTGTGGAGTTGGCACCGTTTCACAAAAAGTGAATGGTTGCCGCAGTTTCATAGGGCCATTCCCTCAACTGCTCTTGATGAAAAATATAAACTTGTGAGTATGATAGTAACATATCACTAGAAGGGTGTCAAGGTAAAAAAATAGTAGCTTCTTTTGCAATTTATAATAAATGATGTTATAATTTAACGAAGTAAAGATTGAAAGTGATAAAGTAAAGGAGCGCAATCATATTATGGCTACAAATCCCAAACTGAAGGGTGAATTGGCTGATCGGCTGTTTCAGGGCATTTTATTACTAGAAAATCAAGAAGAATGTTATCAATTTTTTGAAGATATTTGTACAATTAGTGAACTAAAAGCTCTCGCGCAGCGGTTAGAAGTCGCTTTTATGGTGAAGCATGGACATACATATGATAATATTGTAGCCAAGACGGGAGCGAGTACAGCGACTATTAGTCGAGTAAAACGGTGTTTAAATTATGGGGCTGATGGATATAATTTGATTCTAGAACGCGTAGAAAGTCAAAATAAACAAGCAAAATTGATAACGGAAAATAGTAAAGCTAGTGCAGAAGATATAGTAAAGTGAAAAATAATAGTGGAGTGTGGAAAGTATGAGTCAGCATGAATTTGTACCGCAAATTCCTTATGGAACAAGAGATTTTTTGCCTAAAGAAGCCAGACGTAAGCGGGAAGTGGAAGGAGCATTAGCTCATTTGTTTGATAGTTGGGGATATGATGAAGTGGTTACGCCAACAATTGAATATTTGGAAACGTTGGTAGTCGGCACAGGAAATGAATTAGACCAACATATGTTCAAATTTTTTGATAAGAACAATCGTATTTTGGCTTTGCGCCCTGATATGACGACGCCGATGGCTAGAGTCGCGGCTACCCGTTTGAAAGAAAGTGCATTGCCAATCAAATTATTTTATTTAACGAATGTATTTCGCTATGAACAGGCGCAGACTGGTAGGCAATGTGAGTTTTACCAAGCAGGAGTAGAGCTGATGGGAGTATCAGGAGCTACCGCTGATGCCGAAGTCATTGCCTTGGCAGTCGAATCCATGCTAAAGTCAGGATTAAAACAATTCCAAATTGGTCTAGGGCAGGTCGAGTTTATTAATGGTGTTATGCTAAATAGTGGTCTTTCTGTGCAGCAACAACAAAATGTAAAAACGGCTATGCTACATAGAAATTTAGTCGGGGTTGATGAAATATTAGCGACTAGTGGCTTATCGCAAGAAGCGCAAAAGGTGCTAAAACATATTCCATTGTTACATGGTAAGCAAGATATGCTAAAGCAGGCCTATGGTATGGTAGCAAATACTATCAGTCATCAGGCACTCGATAATTTGGCGGAGATTTATCGGTTGCTTGAAAGTTATGGTGTCGCTCAATATGTAGAGTTTGATCTAGGTATGATTCGTGATTTTAATTATTATACGGGTATGGTTTTCGAAGGATATACACCGGGCCTTGGATTTCCTGTATGTGGTGGTGGACGGTATGATACCATGCTGAATTCTTTTGGGATGAACCACGGGGCAACAGGCTTTGCTTTAGGGATTGAGCGGATGTTACTTGCGCTTGAACGGCAAGGAATTATGAGTGCACCTGATGCAAAAGATGTATATATTGGCTGGGGTAATGATAAGCTAGTAACAGCGATCAGCCATGGCGAAGAACTACGCAAACAAGGGAAACGAGTCGAACTAGGTCTTGTTGCTCAGACGCAAGCTGAGGCTGAGGTTAGCAAGAAAGATAAAGGCTATAATCAATTAATTTATATCGATTAATAGTAAGGCGATGTGGATTGCATTAATAAAATGATAGCTATATTGTGAGTCTGCCGTGAATAGGCTATAGGGCTTCGCTTGCGTCCTTCGTAAAGCCACTCAGTCCTATACCCCATCCACGACGATTGCCTATAGAGGATTATTTATGTGATGAGTTAAGGAAGTAAATGCTATATTGTGAGTCTGCCAGAAAGGGGCTATAGGGTTTCGCTTGCGTCCTTCGTAAAGCCACTCAACCCTATATCCCCTTTCTGACGATTGCCATGAAGAAAATTTAGTGATATCGAGATAGTTAGGTGGAACGGTAGATGTTGAAACGAGTAAAGCAAGTAATGGCAGCATTGACAGCTAAGATTAGGCCCGAGGATCGCATTTTTGTTCGTCAGTATTTATATGCTGGGGAGGAGACGTTGTTTTGGGCAATGAACTTGCCTGATCAACGTCATGCGTTGAATGTGGCATATACGGCGCAAAAGTTAGGGAGTAAACACAAACACATTGATCACAATTTGCTGATTAAATGTGCATTATTACATGATGTAGGTAAGATTAAAGGTGATGTTAGTACAATCGATAAGATCATGACAGTGATTGGGCATACTGTAGCACCTAACTGGGCGAAGCACTGGGGGAGGCTCGGGCGGGGAAGTAAACTTGCTAATTGCCGGCATGCTTTTTATATTTACTTCCACCATGCCAAACGTAGCGCTGTGATGCTAAAAACGCTAGGTGCAAGCCCGCAAATGATTGAAATTGTTTCCAGACATCATCAAGCTCCAGCAGATGATGATCCGCTGGAGCTCGTAATACTACGTAAATCGGATGAACTTCATTAATAGCCTTTTGTCTTATCAATGACATTGAGCATTTCTTTGTGCTCAATAAATCTAGAGAGATTATCAGCAAATAGTTTGATGGCTCTGTCTAAATAATTTGGAGATAAGGCAGCAAGGTGAGGTGTAAGGATGACATTGGGCATATCCCATAGGGGCGAAGTATCAGGTAATGGCTCTTGTTCAAACACATCAAGGCCGGCTCCTTTAATGAGCCCCTGCTTTAAGGCAGTTATCAAATCTGCTTGCTGAACGACAGCGCCACGGGAGATGTTAATGAAATAAGCCGAAGGTTTCATAGCTGAAAACTCTGCTAATGTAAATAATTTTTCTGTTTCCTCTAATAGTGGTAAGGCTACTACTATAAAATCGGAAACGGCTAGTAATTCATATAGTTTGTCTGGAGTATATAATTTATCTACGAATAGTTCGGTCGTCATGGTTCGTTTACTCGCAACGACCTGCATCCCCATCCCTTTGCATTTTTTGGCAATTTCGCGGCCAATACTGCCAAGGCCGATAATGCCAATTGTTTTCTCGTGTATTTCTTCCACGGTACTACGTTTCCATTTTTTTTCTGATTGCTGACGGATGAAGACATTAAGGCCTCGAGTGAAGGCAAGCATCATGGCAAGAACGTGTTCAGAAATCGGAATACCATGAATTCCTCTTGAATTGGTTAACAAGGTATTTGAGTCTTTGATTTCTGGGAAGAGTAACGTTTCTACCCCTGCACTTAATGCGTGAACCCATTTGAGTTTGGGAGCACTGCAGTATAGAGGCTGAACATCCATTCCTCCCCAGGTTACTAAAATATCAGTATCTGTTATATGCTCGACAGCTTGTTGCAAATCGCAGGCGATAATATTGCTGTCAGGTGCAACCATTTTAATTGCCTTTAGATGGCGATCCGCCAGGCTATTGGTTACCAGTATATTTAATGCAGTCATGGTGTAAGACACCCCTTTTTTAGTTTATCCATCAATAAGCAAAATGTTGTGTAAAAGGTTTTATTATTCTGCAAATTAATTCTACATATACACGCAAAAATCCTACTTTTTCGTTGACGAATATTTTAAGTAGTGTTAATATATTTATATATTAACGCTTTAAATAATTAAAGGATTATAGGAGGGCATTCATGACATCAAGTGACATGGATTATCTTACAATAGCATTGCCAAAGGGCAAAGTATTTGAAAAATCAGTTGAAATGCTAGCAAAAATCGGATATACAGCTGAGGGGCTAACGGAAAATTCTCGGAAATTAATTATTACCAATGAAGAACAAAAGTTACGCTTTATTATTACGAAAACAGCTGATTTACCTACTTATGTTGAATATGGTGCTGCTGATATTGGCATTATTGGTAAAGATGTATTACAGGAAGATGGTAAAGATGTATATGAACTATTAGATCTGAAATTTGCATTGTGTAGGATGATGGTAGCGGTACCTGAAGCCTTGCGACAAGAAAAATTAAGTGATTATGCTCATATGCGAGTGGCAACCAAGTATCCAAAAATTGCGGAACGCTTTTTTCATAGCATGGGCATGCAAATGGAATTTATTAAATTAAATGGTTCCATTGAATTGGCACCTATGGTAGGGTTGGCGGAAATTATTGTTGATATTGTGGAAACAGGCAGTACTCTTCGTGCTAATAAATTAGTAGAAGTGGCCAATATCGAAGTGGCAACAGCTCGTTTTATTGCCAATCGGGTCAGCTTTAAAATGAAATTTGATCGGATTCATAAAATGACGGAACAGCTACGAATGCTACTCGAAAGTGAGGCAAAATAGTGAAAGTTATTGATACAAAGAATATGTCTTCCGAATCTGTAGCAGAGCTACTCAAAAAGCCCGCTTTTGATCAAGTGGTATTAGGAGATGGCGCAAAAGCACGGATTGCTCAAATTTTTGGTAGTGAACTAACGGCTACCGAGGTCGTCGAGAAAATAGTAAATGATGTTCGGACGCAAGGGGATGAGGCGGTATTTCGTTATACCGAGGCGTTTGATGGTATCGCTCTTAGTTCTGATACGCTAGAAGTGACAGAGGAGGAGTTTGCTACTGCCCTTACTCAAGTTGATGAAAAGGTGCTGGTCGCGATACGTAAGGCCATTGCCAATGTAACATCGTTTCATAAAGAGCAACTTCCGAAATCATGGCTCACCTATCGTGAACATGGCTCGATGCTTGGGCAAAGCTGTATTCCATTAGAACGTGTAGGAATTTATGTACCAGGCGGAACGGCTGCCTATCCATCTTCTGTTATTATGAACGCTGTGCCTGCTGCTGTTGCTGGCGTGAAAGAAATTATCATGGTAGTACCGCCAGCAAAAGATGGCACTGTCAATCCATATGTATTGACGGCTGCTCGTGAAGCGGGTGTAACGAAAATTTTTAAAGTTGGCGGGGCGCAGGCTGTTGGTGCATTGGCTTTTGGCACAACATTGATTCCGAAAGTCGATAAAATCACTGGACCTGGCAATATCTTTGTAACATTAGCCAAAAAAACTGTCTATGGGCATTGCGGCATTGATATGCTCGCTGGTCCTAGTGAAATTTTGATTGTAGCGGATCATGCGGCCGATCCACGTTATATTGCTGCTGATATGCTAAGCCAAGCCGAACATGATGTATTAGCATCGAGTATTGTCATTACCAATTCCAAAGAGTTAGCGAGTCAAGTAGTGGCGGAGGTAGAAACGCAATTGGCGCAGCTACCACGCAAAGAAATTGCCAAGGCTGCTTTAGAGCGAAATGGCTTAGTGATCATTGTTGACGATATGATGCAGGCTATGGAGCTTGCGAATCTATCAGCACCTGAGCATTTAGAAATATTAACGGAGCAACCGTTTGCCATGCTACCTTATGTACGCAATGCTGGGGCTGTATTCTTAGGACCGTATTCACCAGAACCTTTGGGAGATTATCTAGCAGGTCCGAATCATATATTGCCGACTGGTGGGACGGCTCGTTTCTATTCTGTCCTGAATGTAGATACTTTTATGAAAAAAACGAGTATTATTTCTTATACAAAAGCTGCCCTTACTGCCGTATCGAGTGATATCATTACGTTAGCAGAGTCTGAGGGACTAGCCGCTCATGCCAATGCCATTCGAGTGAGGGGAAAATAATGAATTTTGATTATCGACCGGGACTTGCGCAGATAAAACCCTATTCGGTAGAAGAAAAAGAATGGGATATTAAACTGGATGCAAATGAAAGTCCTAATAATTTGCCACCATTGGTTCGTGAACGGGTGATGAATCGCCTAGAATACTTAGCATTTAATCGTTATCCTGATATTGGAATGCGAGATTTGCGCGCACAAATTGCCGAAAGCTATCACCTGAATATTCAAAATGTGCAATTAGGCAATGGGTCTAGCGAAATTATTATGGCGCTATGCCAACTATTTGGCGGACCAGGACGTAGCATTGTTTTCCCTGTACCATCCTTTTCGATGTATGCTGTGTATGCACAAGCATCGGATAGTCAACCTATTCCAGTAAAACTAACTGAAGATTATGCAGTGCCACGTGAACAAATCCTAAAAGCAGCTAAGCAATCGGATGCCAAGTTGATTATTTTGTGTAATCCCAATAATCCTACCGGAACGGTTATGCCGCATGCTGACATTGCATACATTGTTAGCCAAGCGCAGTGTCCGGTATTAGTGGATGAAGCATATGTTGAATTTTATGGTGATTCTGCAGTTGATCTTATGGCAAAATATGATAACATTATCATTGCGCGTACTTTTTCCAAAGCCTATGGCTTGGCCGCTGCTCGCGTCGGGTATGTGCTAGCCAATGCTAGTATTATTGAGATGCTCGGTAGGGTACTGATGCCTTACCATATCAACTGTTTATCGCTCGTAACGGCTGAAGTGCTATATCAAATGCGCGATGAATTTATGCCGGGCCTCGAGCAAATTGTTATAGAACGCAAACGATTAGCTGGTTCTTTAGAAGAGATTGCAGGCATAAAGGTGTATCCTTCAGAAACTAATTTTATTTTAATTAAAACGGAAAAAGCCATTGCACTAGGCGAGTACTTATCGTCAAAAAATATTGGGGTACGAAGTTTTGGCGCTGCACCGGGACTCGAAAATTGTATCCGCTTTACAGTGGGAACTCCACTTGAAAATGATCAGCTATTAAAGGAAATCCAAGTGTTTATGAAAGGTGGTATATGATAATGCGAAATGCAGATATACAAAGAAAAACAGCAGAAACAGCGATCACTGCTAGCCTTGCTATTGATGGCACGGGTAAAAGTGAAATTGCTACTGGCATTGGATTTTTTGATCATATGCTAATTCTTTTCACAAAACATGGTTTTTTTGATTTGAAATTGGCTGCTGATGGTGATCTAGAGGTGGATGGACATCATACTGTAGAAGATGCAGGGATTGTGCTCGGGCAGGCATTTACCAAGGCTCTAGGTGATAAAAGTGGGATTAAACGCTATGGTACTGTTTTTGTACCGATGGATGAAGCGTTAGTGATGGTATCGCTTGATATCAGTGGTCGGCCTTATTTAGTATTTGATGTAGAAATTCCTACAGAACGGATTGGGACTTTTGATAGTGAACTAACGGAAGAATTTTTGCGGGCCTTTGCAGTACATGCTGGTTTAACACTACATGTACGCCTGCTAACAGGGAAGAATGCTCACCATATCGTCGAAGGTGTATTTAAAGCCTTAGGGCGGGCACTTGATGAAGCAACACGTAAGGATGAGCGTATTGTCGGTGTCATGTCAACTAAAGGGATGCTGTAGGAGGAAATAGGATGATTGCAATTATTGATTATGGTATGGGCAATCTATTTAGTGTAGAAAAAGCCTTTGTGAAACTAGGGGCTGAAGTAGTCGTTAGCAGTGACCCGAAGATCATTCTAAGTGCTGATAAAGTGGTACTACCAGGTGTAGGTGCTTTTGGTGATTGTATGCACAATCTAACGGAATGCAATATGGTTCCTGTAATTCATGAGATTGTGAAACGCGGTACGCCACTGCTTGGCATTTGCCTAGGTATGCAGGTTTTATTTGATGGTAGTGAAGAAGATGCTGGCGTCAAAGGACTTGGCGTTTTTCCAGGGATGGTACGCAAAATTGTGGCTCCTGATCTTAAAATCCCACAAATGGGCTGGAATCGTTTAGAATTTGCCAGTGAAAGTTCGTTATTTACCAATATGCCAGCGGAGCCTTATGTATATTTTGTACATAGTTATCATGCGGTGCCAGATGATAAAAAACTAATTACTGCTGTTGTTGATTATGGTGGATCGGTTACGGCTGCGGTAGGACGAAACAATGTGCAAGCAGTGCAGTTTCATCCAGAAAAATCAGGAACGGTAGGATTATCCATACTAACCAATTTTAAGGAGATAAAAGCATGATCATTTTTCCTGCAATTGATATTCGTGGTGGTAAATGTGTACGGCTGACAAAAGGATGTTTTGATCAAGAAACCATCTTTGCTGATCAGCCTGTTGATATGGCAAAACGCTGGGCGAGTGAAGGAGCAGAGTATCTGCATCTGGTAGATTTAGATGGAGCGCTTGCCGGTAAACCTGTTAATACAGCAGCCATTAAAGAAATTGTAAAAGCCGTTACGACCCCTGTGCAACTCGGCGGTGGGATTCGTACGCTTGAAAATATTCGAGAATGTTTAGAAGCCGGAGTACAGCGCGTGATTTTAGGATCTATTGCTGTAAAAGATCCAGAACTCGTGGCAGCTGCTTGTAAAGAGTATGGTGATCGCATTGTTGTAGGGATTGATGCTCGTGATGGTCTAGCCGCAGTAGAAGGCTGGGGCGTGACTGGTGGAGTAAGCGCTGAAGAACTCGCAAAAAGAATGGCTGCGGTTGGCGTAGCTCGCATTATTTATACCGATATTTCTCGCGATGGTATGTTATCCGGGGTCAATGTAGCGGCGACAGCGGCGCTGGCAAAAGCGTCAGGAATTTCGATCATTGCTTCAGGTGGAGTTAAAGATATCGCTGATATACAGGCGATTAAAGAGATGGAAAACGATGGTATTGAAGGCGTGATTGTTGGTAAAGCCATCTATCTAGGTAGCTTAGATCTTGGTGAAGCGCTACGAGTAGCTCGGGGAGTGTGATAGTATGCATACAAAACGCATTATTCCTTGCCTTGATGTAAAAGATGGACGGGTGGTAAAAGGAACTAATTTTGTCGGTTTACGAGATGCTGGCGATCCAGTAGAATTGGCAGCGATTTATGATAAGGAATTAGCTGATGAATTAATATTTTTAGATATTACAGCTTCCAATGAAGAACGAAATACAATGGTAAAAATGGTGGAAAAAACGGCTTCGCAGGTATTTATCCCCTTTACCGTCGGGGGCGGGATTCGAACGGTCGAAGATATTCGAAAAATGCTAAAAGCAGGGGCTGATAAAGTTTCCTTAAATACTGCTGCCATCAAAAATCCCAATCTGATTGCAGAAGGTGCCAAACGTTTTGGTTCGCAGTGTATTGTTCTAGCTGTTGATGCTCGTCAATCTGGCCTTGATAGCTGGGAAGTCTATATTAACGGTGGACGTACGCCGACAGGCCTTGATGTACTAGAGTGGATTAAAACGGCGACCGATCTTGGGGCAGGGGAAATCTTGCTTACCAGTATGGATAATGATGGTGTAAAAGATGGCTATGATATTCCGCTGACCCGGGCTGTATCGGAAGCTGTCAAAGTACCGGTCATTGCATCTGGTGGTGCTGGTAAGCTAGAACATTTTTATGATGTATTAACGTTAGGGAAAGCCGATGCCGTGCTGGCTGCTTCGGTATTTCATTTTGGTCAGTTTACAGTAGGGCAAGTGAAAGAATATCTAAAGTCAAGAGGAGTGGAAGTAAGACGATGATAAACATTGATAATATTAAATTTGATGAAAAAGGTTTAGTTCCAGTGATTGTGCAGGATGTAAAGACAAACACGGTATTGATGCTCGCATATATGAATCAAGAATCGTTACGCAAAACAGTAGAAACAGGTGTAACTTGGTTTTATAGCCGTAGTCGCCGTGCATTATGGCAAAAAGGCGAAACGTCAGGCCATGTGCAAAAAGTGCAAGAAATTTATTATGACTGCGATGCTGACACGTTATTAATTAAAGCTGAGCAAACAGGCGCTGCTTGTCATGAAGGAACTTTCTCCTGCTTTAGCCGTAAACTCGGTAGTAGTGAAATCGAAGGCGAAAAACTAGTAGATACAAGCAAAGTATATGGAGAGTCTGTATCAGGTGTATTGCATGAGTTATATCATGTAATTAATGATCGTAAAGTTAATCCCAAAGAAGGCTCTTATACCAATTATTTGTTTGAAAAAGGGCAGGATAAGATTCTTAAAAAAGTAGGCGAAGAAGCGGCAGAGACCATCATTGCTTCCAAAAATAATGATAAAAATGAACTAATATCTGAGATGTCCGATCTTTGGTATCACTGCTTAGTGCTACTCGCCAATCATGAAGTGACTCCAAGTGAATTATTAGCAGAATTACAAAAACGAAGAAAATAACGAGAGGTGTTACTGATTTATGTCAAAATCTATTGGTCATGAATTTATGGTGAAAACTCGTTATGAGAATTTAGAGCCATCAGATCAAGCGAAGAAAATCCCTCAACCAGCTTTAGAACTGATGTATAATCAGGCGAACGTTATTGATTTGCCTATGCCGGAAGAAATTCCCGCTATTACGATTGATTTTATGGCCGCTGTTGAACTAAGGACGAGTGTTCGTGATTATCAACATATGCCGATTAGTATACTGGAACTGTCATTTTTATTATGGTGTACCCAGGGTGTAAAACAAGTGATTGGCAATCAGGCCACTTTGCGAACGGTACCATCCGCTGGTGCTAGGCATGCTTTTGAAACATATTTGCTGATTAATAACGTAGAAGGCATAAAACCTGGCTTATATCGTTTTCTCGCTATTGAGCATAAATTGATGGAAGTGAATTTAAAAGATGGTATTGCCGAGGAAATCATGAATGCCTGTCTAGGGCAAAAAATGATAGCCAATAGTGCTGTTACCTTCATCTGGGCAGCTGATGTAAGTCGTATGACATGGCGATATGGAGAGCGTGGTTATCGCTATTTGCATTTAGACGCAGGACATATTTGTCAAAATTTATACCTATCAGCCCAAGTAATTGGTTGTGGTGTATGTGCGCTGGCGGCTTTTGATGATGAAAAATTAAATCAAGTAATCGGAATGGATGGAGAAGATCAATTTGCGGTGTATGTAGGAACAGTAGGAAAACGATAAATTGAGGACGAAGAAAACAACAAACCTGTCCCCATGTTCTCCGTACAACTGTTAGCTACAATTTCTAATCGTACATATCTAGATTTTCTGGCGTAGTATAATCGAATGATGGTTAAATATGAAAAGTCCACTACCAGATAAAAGGTAGTGGACTTTTTGCGGAATTAGAAAGTATATCACTTTCTCGATTCCAAGTAAGAACGACTAAGGATTCGAACTTCGTCTGCGGACTTGGTCGAAACCAAGTCTTTTCTTATATGGTATTTAATTATTTAGCTTGTTTAAATCTCGTATCATGGGAAGCTACTTTGAGTGTCAATCTGTCCATTTTCCCTTCAATACGGTTTAATGTGTCGCAAATACGTTCATTCACATCAAACTGCACTTCGCGAGCATCAAACAAAGCGGAAAGTTTGTCACCGTGTTCTTTTTCCATGCGAGCAAAATCTTGCTTAGTAGCCATTTCATTGCGAACTGATTGTATTTCACTGAATAGTTGTTTCTGTCCTTCTAATAATTGTTTTAATAAATCTTCCATAAAATCAGCCCTTTCAACCTAATACTAATAGTATACCATTAATACTGCCTTTTAGCATTGGGCGGTATTTTTTATTTTGCTTGTTTTTCTATATTTTATACTTTTATGCATGGGGGACAGAAAACCCAATTTGCGTTTTTGGCTTTTCGGGGTGTTCTCGTTGCAATGCAACCATTAAAAAACTAATTTGACTCACATGTTGCACGAGCTCGACATAAGAGCCATCCGATAAGGCTCCTGTAAACCAGATGATACTAGGGTCTGTATAGCCAAGGGACGATACACTAAACTGAGTAGATTGGCCAAAGCTGACAAGCTGCATACCGACTTCATAATCCTGATCGAGTTCAGATTCAAAGCGCTGTATTCGTTCTACTAATTCATTAAATATATTTTTTGCTGTATAAGGCTGATTGATTTCCGTCATTTGCTCAACGAAAGATTGGGATCTAGTCAATGGGAGTGTTGTGACCAGTTGTTCTAAGGGGGGGCGTGTCATAAGAATACACCTCACAATTTGCATTTATATTATATAATATTTATTTTAGGAAAAAAGGTGACCATTGTATGATATTGATAAAAGTATGCACCAGCAAAAGGAATTTGAACGATTAAGAAGAATAGTTATTAGAATGAATGATGACAATTATATCTTACGAAATTAGGTGGAAAATGATAATGAAATATGATTTTGATACAGTACTCGATAGAAAAAATAATTTTGCTGCGAAGTATGATGAGGTAGG
>CAXYVG010000035.1:0-34190 GCA_964292325.1 uncultured bacterium
ATTTGCTGAACTAGCAGGGCTTTTTTATCTTATTTTACTGCAAAACTCAGGATATAATTCACAAACTATATCGTACCTATCATAACAATGTTTCATTTATGTTTATCATTTTTTTCACAACCAATGTGATATATCATAAGATCCTGCAATATTTCTTCTCTATCCTGGCAGGGATTACGTAATATCTATTGAATATACATAGGTTAGAATTTTTCAAAAAGAGGTGTTAGAATTTGTATAATATAGGTATTTTGCAACTTACACAGAATTTAGATGATGCGGTTCATGGTTTTAAAACTGGTCTAAAACAACTTGATATTACCGCTCAATTTCATTATCTTAATGCAGATGGGAATGTAGACCTACTCCCAAAACTAGCCACTGAACTCGCTGAAAAAAAAGTAGACCTAATCTTTGCCTGCTCTACACCAGCAGCCAAAGCCGCCATTAACCTTGATGCTACGATTCCAGTTGTCTTTACACCTGTTTTTGATCCAGTAGGCTCAGGCTTAGTGGATAGCCTATCCTTACCTAACGGCAAAGCTACAGGGGTATCAGGAATGGTCATGGCAGATGCGAAAATCGCTTTTATTAGTCGTTTACTACCAACTGCCCACACCATCGGCATGCTCTATCATATTGCTGATAACAATTCTGCTGTGGAAGTTGAGAACTTTCATAAACTGGTCGGCTCTTTATATGATATCGTGGATATTCCCGTGAAACAGGCTGAAGATTTATCCAATCTGCCTGATCTCTTACCTACTACAATTGATGCCTTATTTTTACCCATTGGCCAAATAGTCGAAGAAAATTTCCCTACTATTGCCTATTATACAGATACCATTAATTTACCAATTATTGCATCTCATCCACCGAATGTATCGGCAGGTGCAATTGGTGCTTTAGTTGCCAATCATTATCAATTAGGCGTCGAATGTGCTAAAAAGTCTGCTGAAATTTTAGGCGGAAAATTGCCAGGAAACATACCAGTTGATATCGTCAAAGCACCTGAAATTGTATTGAATCTCTTTGCAGCACAAAATCTAGGGCTCAATCTACCTGCAGATTTAATCGCTGAAGCAAGTGAAGTTTTCGAATAAAAGATTGATTAATTTTCTGGAGATGAAAACATGATATTAACAAACAAATCTGTGGAGCTACTAGCTCCTGTTGGTACTTGGGATGTATTAGAAGCCGCAATTGAAGCTGGAGCTGATGCCGTTTACCTTGGCGGAAAAAGCTTTAATATGCGTATGTTTAGAACCAATGCAAATTTTGATGACGAAATGCTAGCTAAGGCTATTCAGTACGCTCATAGTCATAATGTCCATTTACATGTGACGGTAAATAATTTGATTACAGATGGCGAAATCGATAAGATGCGTTCTTATCTAAAACTTCTGGAAGAAATTAAACCAGATGCCTTGATTGTACAAGATTTAGCAGTCCTAGAATTAGCCCGTGAAATGAATCTTAGCATTCCTCTTCATGCTTCGATTATGATGAATACTCATAATGAACATTCCATACGTACACTACAAACATATGGCATTAATCGCGTTGTCGTAAACCGAGAAATGTCCTTTTCCCAGCTTTCCCTATTGAAAGAACGTACAGGTATCGAAGTAGAGTACTTTATTCACGGAGATATGTGCATTTCCCACAGTGGTCAATGCCTCCACTCAGGAGTCGTCTTTGGGCAAAGTTCCAATCGCGGACGTTGCTTAAAACCTTGCCGTTGGCCCTATGAGTTTGTCGATATGGCAACAGGGATCCCTGTAAAGGATCAAGATCCTGGTCCGTATAAACTAGCTATGAAAGATATGTGCTTATATATGCATTTGCCAGAGCTCATTCAGGCCGGTGTAACTTCGTTTAAAATTGAAGGAAGGATGCGTACTGCTGATTTTGTTAAAAACATTGTTGGGGTCTACCGACGCGCAATTGACCGCTATATTGCCGATCCTACCGGTTATACACCAAACTTAAAAGATTGGAATGATTTACAAAATGGTCGGGCTAGAGACTTTTCTACCTGCTATGCATTTGGTAATCCCGGTGCAAATTCAATTGGTTATTTAGGAAAACGCGAACCCCGCTTTTTCAGTCAGGCAGTCCGTGAAGCCAATATGATTACGCCGATTGAGATAAAAGAACCCCCATCACCAGAGCAAACAACAAAACTCGCCGTGCGTGTTGCCGATTTACCGTCGCTACGTGCCGCTTGCCAAAATGGTGCCAATACGATTTATTTGGGGGGCGAGGCATGTAAACCATCCATTCCTTGGACTCTAGAGGCGATTGCAGAGGCAATCAAAGAAGCAGGTCAATATAACAGTAACGTTATTGTGGCAACACCTCGCATTACAATGGAGAGAGAATGCAGTGAATTAGAACAATTTTTTACTAGTATGAATACCATAAAACCTGCGGGTTTACTGGTTAGCAATATAGGTGCACTCACTTTAGCTCGCAAATTTTCTAGCTTACCAATACAAGCTGACTTCTCTTTTAATATCTTTAATCATTTATCTGCTACATTACTAAAAGATAACGGCGCCAGCACAGCTACTGTTTCTCTTGAAGCAACTCACGGACAAATTATAAAACTCGCCAAAAACAGCATCATACCAATCGAAATGATTGTCCATGGCTCACTTCCAGCAATGATTACCGATCACTCGATCCCTATGGCGCTCCTAGATAACCACCCTTATCAAACGTATGACCAGGCACTCGATACACGCCAATATGCTTTACTTGATACTGCTGGTCAGCAGCATCCTATCATGATGGATCAGTATGGTCGTAGTCATATTCTATTTGCGAAAGACTTATGCTTACTACCTCATCTTGCATCATTATCGAGTGTTCAGCAGTACCGCATTGAGGGTCAGTATTATACTCCTGAACTAATCGGTTTGGTTACAGCCATTTATCGCCAAGAATTAGATAAAATAAAGGCTCAGCAAGCAGACTACCAATTTGATGCTGTGCAATTAGAAAAACTAGTTGCTGCCAGTCCACGCAAACTCGGACTTGGTGCTTTTCGTTACCGCATGTCACGGTAAACCACCCATCATTTATTCTTCATTCATAACATATGGAAAGGCGGGATGATTCTTGCATACTTATATTGGACCTGAAGAAATTTTGCGTAAAAAAAAGGAATATTTAATTCCTTGTGTATATCACTTTTATAATGAACCGATGCAACTCGTACGTGGCGAAATGCAATATTTATATGACTCAACAGGCAAACAATATCTAGATTGCTTGGCTGGCATCTCTGTCATGAATTGCGGGCACTGCAATCCCGAGATTACCAAAGCCATTTGTGAGCAGGTCAATACCTTGCAACATACATGCGCTATCTATTTAACGGAAAACATCGTAAATTTAGCTGAAAAATTAGCCGAAATCACACCTGGTAGATTACAAAAAACATTTTTTTGTTCTACCGGTAGTGAAGCAAATGAAGGAGCTGCTTTGCTCGCCTCTTTATATACAGGGCAATCCGAATTCATTAGCTTACGTCAAGGTCTACATGGACGCACAAAACTCGGAATGAGCCTAACAGGTCTTACTATGTGGCGTACCGATAACACCCCTGTAGGAGGCATCAGCTTTGCTCCTAATGCCTATTGCTATCGTTGCCCTTATCATAGTTCTTACCCTGAATGCGATCTAGCCTGCGCCAATGAAATTGAAACCATTATCAAAACTACAACTTCTGGAAAAGTAGCTGCTATGTTTGCTGAACCAATTCAAGGAAATGGTGGCATTATTACTCCACCGCTCGCTTACTTTAAACGTGTCAAAGAAATTTTAGATCGCTATGGTATTCTCCTCATTATTGACGAAGTCCAAACTGGATTTGGTCGTACTGGAAAAATGTTTGCGATCGAACATTATGATGTAGAACCCGATATTATGACCGTCGCGAAAGCGTTAGGCAACGGTGTACCTGTTGGAGCATTTATTACTAGAGCCGAAATCGCCGATGTTTATACCCGTCCTGGTGCTTCTACCCTCGGTGGTAACCCGGTGACATCCGTTGGGAGTCTCGCTACATTACAATATATTACCAATAACGATCTACCAGCTAGATCAGCCAAGCTTGGCAAACGCTTAAAAGACGGTCTACTGACGTTACAACAAAAATATCCTCTGATTGGTGACGTACGTGGCCTTGGCTTAATGCTAGGTGCAGAACTAGTCCATACCAACAAAGTACCAGCTATAGCCGAGACAGATATCATTCTTGAAAAATTGAAAGATCGTGGCTTTCTAGTGGGTAAAAATGGTCCTAACCGCAATATTTTAGGCTTCCAACCACCACTGGTCATTACAGAAAATGATATTGACAATCTTCTAAACAACTTAGATGATGTCCTATACTCTGTAACTACATCATTATAATCCACGTATGGAACTTGTTGGGCGTACCCTTTTCGTGGTGCGTCCAGCTTTTTGTATACCGAAAACAGGAACGTACTGCCTCTCTTCCTTACCTGTTAGATTTCTACCATGAGCAATAAAAGAAAATACAGCCATCAGAGCCCATATCCCTACAAATATTCTTCCTGCAGGCGATACGATCAAATCAGGTATAGACAAGAAAAATACTACAAGCATCGCTGATAACACGATTAAACTAATCAACGAACCAAATGTATTTATTTTCTTTTTTAAAAACATATTGATAAACCTCCTCTTATGTCAATACCGCTAGCAATCAGTCTAGTAGTTTAATATATTCCTTATCATACGTAAATATAACCAATACTATGTAAATTTATTAATGGAGGCAACAATGAATCGATTTTTAGTGAAACATTACATACTATATATCATGCTATCTCTATTCTTTTCCTGTACCTTACTGACTCATTCTGTCGCACTCGCTACCGAATCTGCCGATATCATACCTTTGCAAATTCTTACGATCAATGATTTTCATGGCACTTTAGCAGAAAATGCAAAAAATCCTGGAGCTGCTAAACTTGCCCAGTATATAAAAGATAAGAAAAAAGAGAACCCGAGTGGCACACTCATCGTAAGTGCCGGTGATATGTTCCAAGGTAGCCCCGACTCGAATCTTCTATATGGAAAAACAGTTGTCAAAATGATGAATGCCATTGGCTTTGATGCCATGACAATCGGCAATCATGAATTTGATTGGGGCGTAGCAATTTTAAAACAACGTATCGCTCAATCAAACTTCCCCTATCTCTCTGCCAATATTACCGATAAAAGCACAGGTACGTTAGCTGATTTTGTCAAACCATATGCGATTTTCGAGCGAAATGGCATTAAAATTGCCATCATTGGCCTGACTACCCCTGAAACAGCATATAAAGCGAGTGGTAAAGTCGTATCGGCCTATCAATTCGAAGACCCCACTACCATCGTCAATTCTCTTGTACCAAAGCTTAAACAACAAGGAGCCGACATCATCATCATCTTGTCTCATCTAGGCAGTATGATGGATCAAGCGACTGGGAAAATAACAGGTGAAGCTGCCGATCTAGCAATGACTACTAATGGGATTGATGCCATTATATCAGGGCACTCTCATCAAGTCGTTTCTGGAATGGTCAATCACGTACCAATTGTACAAGCTAGTTATTGGGGCCGAGCAGTTGGCACAATTCATATATCGTATAATAAAAGTACAAAAAAAATAATGTCCTCTAGTGCTAGTACTGCAATATTACCTATTCAGAAGCTAACTGCTGATCCCCAAGTAAAAACCATTCTCGATCAGGTACAAACAGAAACTGCACCAATTAAAAATACAATCTTAGGGCGAACGATACATGAACTAGGGCATAATCGGGATGTACAAGAAGTATCCCTTCTTGGTCAATGGACAACCGATATCATGCGAAGTGCCACGAATGCCGACATAGCCTTTCAAAATGCTGGCGGTATTAGAACAAACATTGCTGCTGGCAATATTACATTAGGTAACCTTTATGAAGTATTTCCATTTGATAATACGTTAGTTACAATGGAAATGACAGGTGCGCAAATCATGAAACTCCTTGAATATGGCATACAAAATAACAACATTGGAATGGTTCAATTTTCCGGCATTAAAATAGTCTATAATCAAGATCAAACCGCCGAGCAACGCATCCACGTCACGCTACTGGATGGTAATCCCCTTGACCTTACCCGAACCTATAAAGTAGTTACAAATGACTTCCTGGCTGCAGGTGGGGACAAATTTACGATGTTTAAAGAAGGTAATAACCAAACAGATACCAATATACCACTACGAGATATATGCGTTATGTTTATTAACAAATTAAAAACGATCGACTATAACGGAGATGACCGTTTCATCAAAATCAAATCACTCTCTCTAAGTGCGTTACCCAAATCTGCATAGAGAATATAAAATAAAAAAAGAGTTGTGTTCGAACTGCCGTAGCCAAGTTCAACACAACTCTTCTTTATTTTACACTATACTATTTTCCGTCTAGAATTAAATATATCCAAAAATTCTAGCGAATTACTTTAATCCATCCTGCTGGTGCTTCAATCCGTCCCATTTGGATGCCTACCAACGTTTCATAGAGTTTTTTGATTACAGGTCCCATTTCGCTCATACCGCTTGGGAAACAAATCTCTTCTCCATGATCGACAATCTTTCCAACAGGCGAAATAACTGCTGCCGTACCGCATAATCCGCATTCAGCAAAGTCTTTCAATTCATCCACAAGTACTTCTCTTTCTTCGACTTCCAATCCAAGATATTCTTTTGCAACATGTAGTAAAGAACGTCTGGTAATCGACGGCAAAATGCTCTCTGATTTAGGCGTTACAAGCTTATTATCTTTTGTTACAAAGATAAAGTTTGCACCGCCCGTCTCTTCCACTTTTGTTCTTGTTATCGGATCGAGAAACATATTTTCGTCAAAGCCTTCCGCATGGGCTGTGACAGAGGCATGAAGACTCATCGCATAGTTTAATCCGGCCTTAATATGACCTGTTCCACGTGGTGCAGCCCGATCAAAATCAGTTATACGAAGAGTAAGTGGTCTCACGCCACCTTTAAAGTAAGGTCCAACAGGAGTCACAAAAATTCTAAACTGATACTCCTCTGCAGGCTTTACACCGATTACTGAATTAGTTCCCATCATATACGGACGAATGTATAATGTAGCCCCTGAACCATAAGGCGGAACATATGCCGCATTCGCTTCAACGGTTTTTACAACTGCGTCTATAAAACGTTCCTCTGGAAATATTGGCATTTCAAGTCTTCTGGCAGACTCCTCCATACGTTTTCCATTTAGATCTGGGCGAAAGATTACGATGCGGCCATCTTCAGTAGTATAAGCCTTCATGCCTTCAAAACATGTCTGCGCATACTGGAAAACACACGCACATTCATTTAATACAATATTTGCATCTGTAGTAAGCACACCCTCATCCCATGCACCATTCTTGTAATTAGAAACATATCTCTCCTCCGTAGATATATAACCAAAGCCAAGATTCTCCCAATCCAATTGTTTCTTTTCCATAATAATTGCCTCCATTCAACTGAATATATTTATTTAGTAATAAAAAATTAAACCTCTTGCCCCCCTACACAAAGGGGCAAGAGGTTACTCTCGCGATACCACCCTTATTATATCTAGTAATACATAAAAGCATATTACCTAGATACATCTCATCAAGTCTAACAACTTCAGCAATATAACGGTTGCACTCACAAGGAGCTGATTCCGGCGCAGCCTACTAAAATGTTCAGCTTTGCAGTTCAGGAATGACACTCGCATCGTTTTGTTACCGGTTCACACCACCCACCGACTCTCTGAAACATACTACATGCAAATAGTTCCTTCATTACTTTTTAAGTTACAATATTAAATTTCGTTTAGAAAAACATTATTTTTTAAAGTGATTCTATCATACAACAAAAAAGATTATTTGTCAAACTAAACTTAATCCCATTATGCGACAAGAATCAATATCATCCTGGGTAAAAACTCTACTATAGTGTATAATAATCATAAATTTTCTGCACTACTTAATTCAACATAGGTATTATTTAGCGATAGACAATATGATCTAAAAATAATGACCATATTTTTAGATCATAGAAACTTTCCTGATTGATTTTTAGGTTTTACATAAGCAGGAACAGAATATGCATATAATTCTTTATCTACATTTACATTCGTAGGAACATATAAAAATATAGAATCCGTAATCCTATGGGAACTACCATCCATTACATAACAAACGCCATCCATAAAATCTTTAATTGCATACTGTAGCTCAGCCTCAACATCGGTAAGATTAATGACCAATGCAATTTTTGCTTTTAAATGATCCGCATATATGCGTACATCGCCATATTTCGCTGGGGTAACGATCAACATTTTTAAACCCACTGATGGATTGGTATGTACCTGTAAATTCGTCTTCTTAGAACTACGAAGAGTAGTAACCTCTTCAATGAATTGTTCTTTTGTAGCCACTTCCTCTAGCGGCATCAAATAATTTGCCAACTTATCAATCATACTAAGTGCCATTATTTCTGCCCTCCTGACATTTCTCTGAATCTCTCACCATTTTATGGTAATATTTCGACGCTTTCAACATAATATCCTGCCTTATATTCATTTTTTTATAAAATAATATAAGAAATGGGAATAAAGGAAAGCATATCTCAAAAAATATTATATCTTGATAGCGAAAAAAGCGCCCATAAAGGGCGCTCATACATACTAGAATCAGATTAGGAGTTTTTGCGCATTCTTCCTCGTAACGTACGGTCTAAAATAGCCTTACGCAAGCGGATGCTCTTTGGAGTTACTTCTACTAACTCATCCTTATTAATATACTCTAGAGCTTGCTCTAAGCTCAATATACGTGGCGCTGTTAAACGCAATGCTTCATCAGATGCACTGGTACGCATATTAGTAACCTGTTTTTTCTTACATGGATTTACGTCCATATCCATTTCCCGAGTATTTTCACCGATAATGCTACCTTCATAGACAGGTTGTCCTGGTACTACGAATATAATACCACGGTCTTGCAAGTTGAAAATACCATAACCAGTGGTTTCACCAGCTTCAAATGCAACTAATGCGCCACGTGTACGACCAGGAATATCACCTTTGTATGGTGCATATCCGTGGAATACATGATGCATAATACCATTGCCCTTTGTGCTAGTTAAGAACTCAGAACGGAAACTAATGAGTCCACGAGCTGGAACGATAAATTCCATACGTAAATATCCAGCTGTTTCCGTCATATTAATCAGTTCCGCTTTACGAGTACCTAATGATTCCATAACAGGCCCCATAAATTCTTGTGGTACGTCAATTGTCAAGGATTCCATAGGCTCACAGCGCTGACCATTAATGGTTTTATAAATAACTGCTGGTTTACCAACTTGGAATTCAAAACCTTCACGACGCATGGTCTCAATTAAAATTGACAAATGTAGTTCACCACGGCCACATACTTCAAACGTATCAGCACTATCCGTTTCATTTACGCGCAAACTTACATTTGTTTCTACTTCTTTAAATAGACGGTCACGTAGATGTCTAGTAGTAATAAAACTACCTTCCCGTCCAGCAAAAGGACTGTTGTTTACACTAAAGACCATAACTAATGTAGGTTCATCAATATCAATAGTTGGCAATGCTTCTGGATTTTCAGTATCACAAATCGTCTCACCAATATTTACATCCGTTAGACCAGTAATTGCTACAATATCACCAAGTCCCACTTCTTGCGTTTCGGTTCGTTTTAGTCCTTCATATGTATACAAACGACCAATCTTACCTTTTCTCTCTATCTCACCATTCAATATGACGACTTGTTGTCCATTCGTTACCTTACCACGGATTACACGTCCAATGGCAATACGACCAACATAATCATCATAATCAAGAGTCGTGACCATAATTTGTAGTGGTCCATCTATCTCTCCTTGCGGAGCAGGAATTTCTTCAATTAAGAGCTTAAATAATGGTTCTAAATTGTCGCTTTCATCAGCCATGTTAAGTTTTGCAATACCATCTCTAGCAGCTGCATATACGACTTTAAAATCTAACTGTTCATCAGTCGCATCAAGATCCATGAACAATTCAAATATTTCCTCACTCACTTCATCTACGCGCTGATCCGGACGGTCAATTTTATTAATCACAACAATAACTTTTAACTTTTGTTCCAATGCTTTTTTCAAAACATATTTGGTTTGTGGCATCGAACCCTCAAAAGAGTCAACTAATAACAATACGCCATCCACCATATTCAGTACACGTTCTACTTCACCGCCAAAATCCGCATGGCCTGGAGTATCAACAATGTTAATCTTAACACCATCATGCATTACAGAAGTATTCTTCGATAAAATAGTAATACCCCGTTCACGTTCAAGGTCATTTGAATCCATAACTCGTTCTGTTACAGTTTCGTTCGCGCGGAATACATTACTTTGTCTAAGCATAGCATCTACTAAAGTTGTTTTACCATGGTCAACGTGAGCAATAATCGCTACGTTGCGCAAATCATTACGTTTCATTTATTAAGCCCTCCTAAAATATAAACAAAGAAAGGATGCTGTTTATACTGCACCCTTTTATTGTGGCATACAAACCACTATATTATACTGTGGACTTGCTGTCAATTGCCAATCTTAATTTTTTCTACATATTTTTGAAAAATATGCTATTATATTTTATTTTATAGGTTATTTAGCGTTTTATTCATAAATCCTTGTAACTTTTCTAAATTGCGCATAATATCTGCAATTTTACTAGCATCTGCCCCCCCAATTTCTTCAAGCTGTTTGCGATGAGCAATATACTCTCGATCGAGTACATCCAAATAGTCATATAGTTGCTTCATTGCCGGATCCACGACATGCGCTTCCTCAATCTGCCACTCTTTCCCTGTTAAAGTGGCAACATCACCATAACTTGGAATATAAGTACTAACTGCTAGTTTCTCTTTCACAAGCTGAGCGAAGGCTAGCGACGCCTCTGATTCACCATGCACTAAAAAGATATTAGCTATCTTATTTTTAAAATTAGCAAGCCATGTTAATAATTGCCCCTGATCAGCATGTGCCGAAAAACCATCCAGACTATAAATGGTCGCCTTTACACTAATTTCTTCACCTAAAATCTTTACGCGTTTCGCACCTTCTACTAAACGCCGCCCCAAACTTCCTTGGGCTTGATAGCCAACAAATAATACGCTAGCTTCTGGTCGCCATAGATTATGTTTGAGATGATGAAGAATTCGTCCAGCATCACACATGCCGCTCGCCGAAATAATAATCGCTGGCTGATCTAAATCATTCAATGCTTTCGATTCGTCGGAGGTCTTGGTAAATCTTAGTTGCGGCATAAGCAATGGATTATCTTTTTCTACTTGTATGATTCCCATGGCTTCGCTGTCATAATCTTCCATATTATGTAAAAAGATATCCGTTGCTGATATAGCGAGTGGACTATCAATAATCACTGGCATATCGGGTATTTTTCCTGATTTTAAAAGGTTATGCAAATAATATAGCATCGTCTGAGTTCGACCTACGGCAAAGGAAGGAATGATAATATTGCCTCCCCGTGCTACGCTCGCATTAATAATACGCGCTAATTTTTCCTGTTTATCATATATTTCATGTGACCGATTGCCATACGTAGATTCAACAATAATATAGTCAGCCTCCTCAATGAAGCTAGGATCTTTAATAATCGGTTGATCAGATTGTCCAAGGTCGCCAGAAAATACAAATTTGGTATTTTCCCCGTCTTCCGTTACCCACACCTCTAACATAGCCGATCCCAGAATATGACCCGCATCTTTGAAACAAACTTTCACACTTGGCGATAACGTGACGATTGCATCATAATCTACTGACACAAAATTTGTTAAACAAGCGTATGCATCTGCTATCGTATACAAAGGCTCTACTGGCTTTTTCCCAGCGCGCTTCCCCTTGCGATTGGCAATTTCTGCATCAAATTCTTGAATATGAGCACTATCAGGCAACATAATTCCACACAGTTCGTTGGTAACCTTCGTTGCATAAACTTTTCCTTTAAAACCCGCTTTACAAAGTTTAGGCACTAATCCACTATGGTCAATATGTGCATGTGTTAATAATACACAATCAATCTCTGCGGGATTATATAAAAACTCACGCTTATTATGAGCAGTAATTGTTTTTGAACCTTGAAACATACCACAATCAATTAGGATTTTTTGTGTACCTACTTCCAATAAATAAGACGAACCTGTTACCATTTTTGCAGCACCTAAAAAACTTAATTTCATTTCAATCACTCTCCTTATCTACTTATCAGTATATTTCGACAATTCTCAAAAAAATCCTTCTCTACTCTATTCTAATAAACATAGACTTGGCATATGCCAAGTCTATGTTTATTCTTCACCAAATATACGAACTTCTGGTTGTAACATAATACCCGAATGCCCATGAACACGGCGCTGAACTTCTTTAATTAATAGCAATACATCCTTCGCAGTTGCACCACCCGCATTAATAATAAAACCAGCATGCTTATTGGATACTTGAGCACCGCCCACAGTGTACCCTTTTAATCCTGCCTGCTCAATCAAAGTTCCAGCGAAATGTCCTGGTGGTCTTTTAAAGGTACTACCAGCACTAGGCATTTCTAGTGGCTGTTTTGTCTCACGTTTTACGGTATATTCATCCATTTTTTGTTTAATATCTGGTTTTTCTTGTTTCTGTAGTTGTAGCTCTACCTCACAAATCACGCAGCCATTATCCTGAAATACGCTATGCCGATAACCAAAAACAATTTCATCTCCTACAAAACGCCTAACGCCACCATTTCTACAAACCCCTGATACAGCAGTAACAACCTGACACATTTCGCCAGAGTAAGCACCCGCATTCATAAATACAGCGCCACCAATACTACCAGGAATACCAATTGCAAACTCAAAACCACCTAATCCATGCTCCGCTGCATAACTAGAAACATCGGCTAGCATTGCCCCAGCTCCAACATAAATCGTATCTTTTGCATGCCGAATATAAGACATCTCACTACCAAATTTTAATACTAAGCCTTTAATACCGTTATCAAGAACCAAAATATTTGAGCCATTTCCAAGAAATGTAACAGGCATCTCATATTGTTTGGCAATGATCATGATATCCGCTACTTCAGCTGTCGTAGCAGGAAATATCAGATAATCTGCTGGTCCGCCTATTTTAAAAGTAGTATGTTTTGACAATGGTTCATTGACCAATAAGCGATTGCTTGGAATTAAATCACTCAATTTTTTTAGTATTTCATTATCTTTATTATTTTTTGTCAAAGAAATCCATTCCTTCAGCTACAGAATCACCTAGTATTTTATAGATATCAGCTACCAAGCGCTGAAATTTCATATAAGAGTGCATAAATTGAGATGCTTTACTATTTGCAGCAATCAATTGATATAACTGCTGTATTTGTTCTGTTTTTTCTTTATTTTCGGGTTTATTCCCCATCATTTCATATTCGAGTTCCATTTGCTTTGCGATAAATTCTTTGACCATTGTTTTGGCTGATTCATCTGTATCAAGAACTTTCTTAACCGCCATAAATTCTATATATTCTGGAGATTGTTTTATTGTACTTACCAAATCATGCGTTTTATCATAAATATTCATATTATGCCTCCCTTTTTATAATATACGAAATACACACAGTTTATACATTATACAACAATTATATTTTATTGATCAATAAAAAATATAATTCCTGCATTACTTTTGCATCTATTGCCTGCGTTCCTGCCGACTCACAAATAATCCTTGGTGTAAACCCCCGTGAAGCACAAAGAGCAACGAGTGGCTCATGCGGTGGTCCAAATTCATCAGCAAAAGTCCAATGACGCTTTTCGCCACCTTTCGTAAATTCAATGCGACTAAAGTGGATATGTAAATTTTGGGCCACTTCAGATCCAAGTTTTTCCCCTACTATATCAAAAACCTCTTCCATTTCCTGCTCAGTACAATATTTTCCACCTGTGACAGCGTGTAAATGTCCGAAATCTACAGCAGGTCTAACCCATTTTGACATTTGGCACAGCTCTATGACTTCTGCCAATGATCCCAACTGATTTTGCTTGCCCATTGTTTCAGGGCATAGATAAATACCAGTTAAGCCCCGGTTTTCTACTTGCTCTAGTATAGTACTAAAAGAACGTTTCACCTGCTGCATCGCAAGATTACGCTCTTGTTTTCCCGGTCCTCCCATATGAAAAATAATACGATCGGCTCCCATCCACCTTGCGACCTCTAAGCACTTAAAAAAGTGATTTTGCGTATTGTTAATAATCGCGATATCCTCAGTACCTAAGCTAATATAGTATGGGGCATGAATACTTAACTTTATATTATGCTCTATTGCTTTATAGCCAATTTCCCTGGCTGTTTCTTCCTTAATATTTACTCCTCGACTACATTGATATTCATAGGCCGTCAAATTCATGCCACTTAGCCATGCTGGCATTTGCACGGATGCCTTATTACCGGCTTCATAAAAAGCATCGGGATTTCCGGCTGGACCAAATTGTGCATACATTTTTAATCACCATCCCGTTGCAAAATTCACGTTTAATATGTTAGATTCACAAATTGTTGTTGCCTGAGAGCTTCATATACAACGATAGCTGCAGCATTTGATAAATTTAATGATCTAGCATCATCCACCATCGGGATGCGAACACAATGATCTTGATTTGCCTTGAGCAATTCTTCTGGTAGTCCAGCTGTTTCCTTACCAAACACGAGTAAATCATCCGCTAAATACTGGACGTCACTATAACTTTTATGAGCCTTAGTCGTATTAAAATAAAAATTATGACCTTTATATAATTCTACAACTTCAGCAAAATTTTCATGACAGTGGACTTTTACTAAATGCCAATAGTCGAGACCCGCACGTTTTAAATACTTATCCTCAATTGAAAACCCCAAAGGTTTTACTAAATGGAGTTCACAATTTGTTGCTGCACACAAGCGAGCGATATTCCCAGTATTGCCAGGAATTTCAGGTTCAACCAATACTATATGCATTCTATTCACCTCAAACTTTATCATTACCTATTATTTGTTTTACTATATATATATCACTAAATTTTCTTCTTACATTATTCCACATACCAAAAGAAAAATCCTACCCATATGAGCAGGATTAAAGAAATTCTCCCTGATCTTACTTTAGACACACCAACATCATAGACGTATCATTGCTCACTACCTCTTGCGTACCATTTCCAAATAATCGAATAATAGCGGTAAAGAATTCTGTAATATCTTTATTAATAAGATGCTTATAATCTAAAAAACTATTCGACAAATCATCATATATACCTGTTTCATCCAACATAAGCTTACTTTCAATTAACCCTTCAGAATATGTGAGTATTATATCTCCTGGAGCAACTGAAACGGTATGTACACTATATTTCTCATCTTTTACTACACCCAATCCCGGATTACTTTCACGCAAGATTGTTATATTTTGATCTGCTTCATTAAATACAAGAGGGTAGCACTGCCCAGCATTAGAATACCACAAGATATTCTTATCAATCATGCCAACAAAAGCGGTCATCGAATATTCACTTTGCGTAATTTTACAAAACATATTGTTCATGACTCTCAGTACTTTATCTGGCGAGTGTAGCACTCTAATACAATGTTGAAACTCTATTTTGAGCATAGATGTCAACATAGCAGCTGCTACTCCATTTCCTGAAACATTGGCCATAATGAACCATACCGTATCACCAATTTGTGAGCAATCATAAAAATCGCCACCAATTTCTTGTGTGGGAAGATATTTACCATACATGGTGGCATTCTTCATTTGTGCCTTTTCATTTAACAGCGACTGTTGCAAAATATTGGCCATCAACAAATCAACATGCATTTTAAAATTTAATTCTTGAATTGTTTTTTGCTGTTCATAACTCTTAAGAGCATTTTTAGCCTTTTTCGGTAAAATCACTTTCATTTCTCTAGGTTTTAGTGGTTTTGTAAAATAATCATATGCCCCAAGCTCTAGAGCCTCACTCACACTATCAACATCTTCATTAGCTGAATATATAATCACTGGAATATCACATAGACTTGGTGTTTTTTTCATTTCTCCAAGTACGGCAAAACCATCTTTAATTGGCATGATTAAATCTAAAATAACTAAGCTAATTTGATGTTTGGTAAGCATTTCTAATGCATCTACACCATCTATAGCCTCAATAAAATTTGCCCCTTCTATACTCTGTAAGGCTTCTTTAACGACTACCCTATTTACTGCTATGTCATCAACCACCAAAATATTGCACTCCATATACTCACCTCATATGTTTTTAATAGCTATAGTAATCATAACAGAAAATAAGTATCACTACTACTATACATTTCAAAGAAAGTGTTATACCTTCTGATTCCTAAGCAAAGAAACAAGTCCTGCAAACATTCTGTAACAGAAAATTTACAAGACGCATTCTGACGTTTCCGTTGTTATTTGTAGCGTCCTACATAATCCAGCAAGGACCTTGCATTATTATTGATTCCTTCTAAATTCGAAGATATTTCTTGGGTCGTTGCTGCCTGTTCCTCACTAATTGCTCCCGTTGTTTCAATTGATTTATTAATTTCAAAAACGGCTTGACTCACTTCCCCTAAAGTACTTTGTATTTGTTTCACTGCTTCTTGTGATTGCTCTGCTAGTTTTCTCACTTCTTCGGCAACGACAGCAAATCCTCTACCATGCTCACCAGCACGGGCAGCTTCAATGGCAGCATTTAGCCCCAATAAATTGGTTTGCGCTGCAATATTTTTTATAAATTCTAAAATTTGTGCGGTATGCTTATTTTTATCAATTAAATCATGAGCGACTGTTATAGCCTGTTGACCCGCAGCAGCAAGCTCACTAGCACTATCGGCAACTTGCCCGACACTCGTTGTTACTTGTCTTGTTGCACCAGCTAAAGCCTCTACATTAGCGACTAGTTCTACACTATGCCGTAAATCAATACCCGAACTCAGTGTCCCAATTATTTCCTTATTTGTTCCATAAATAGGGGTAAATATTGTTTTTATCTGTCGGCCATATACTTCAGGAGGGATATCAGCATATGTATCTTTCTTGGTATTAATGCATTCTACAATTGTTGGTATACCGCTTACTGGCGTTCCATTCGGCAGATCCAGTTCAAATTCTTTTGCTCTATAATATCCCAAATATTCGTTCAAATCTGTTAAGCCGACAGCCATGTCTTCACGAACAATTCGATTGAGATACGGAAGAACCAACTTAAACGCATCCAAAATATCTTCATTTGTTTTAATATTTCCCTCACCTTGCATATATAAAAATCCCCTCTCTATTCTTAATTGTAATATGCTGTATATTATTCAACACATTCCTCCAAATTCCTTTATGAATCATGTTATATCGCAAATGAATTATTACGCAAAATAAGCAATGCCCTATCCGCCTTTCGCGGCACTAGAGCATTGCTTAGCATATTTCACCGTTATATTGTCAATATGTCATTCGCTAATTTCGTCACTATCATCTTGTTCATCTAGCACTTCTTCATAAGTATCAAGAAGATTAAAGTGATGTTCTACTAGTGAATCGCTAATGAGTCTCAAAACTGCATTGGTCTGTTCTTCAGGTAACCCCATCGCAAGAACTATATCATTTAACCGATCTTCAAGAATTTCAACGTCTTCTGTAAATAAGATCTTAATTTCCTCATCCAATTCAATATCTGCTTCGTTACACATTACAAACACTCCTTTACACTTTTCTTTTTACTTCATAGCCTGTACCACTATTTGGATTCAAAACCATCTTAACACAAATTAACAATGATGTCTTGTTAATTTTTTGTAAAAGATAACAAAATAATACTCATAAATGTTAAAGATTTGTATCATACTACAAAGGTACGTACTACCGCTCAAAGAAGGAGGAATACTCGATGACTGTACAAAAAGATTTACAAAAAGCAGTTGCTGCTGCTGAATCAGCAAAAGGAACCTATGCTACGTTTAGTCAATCTACGGATGATCAAACAGCCAAACAAATGTTTACACAAATGACACAAGATATGGATCGTCATATCAGCCAACTAAACAGTCGCCTTGGTATTACAGCACAAAATCAATTAAACGATCAACAAGATCAATAATTGACTATATGAAACATGCCGTGGATTGATTCCACGGCATATTTTCTTGCATTACTTATAATCGTTGTTAGCATCAGACTTGGCAGTAAGTGTTCCATATTCTGATTTGCTTGCTTTCGCTTTTGCGCTAACAGACTGTGCTTGTTCTGTCATATCCGTTGTGCTACTTTGTGCTTGACTAGTGGCATTCGACTGAAGTTTACTATTAGTTTTTTTATTCATAACATTACCTCCTGCATTTTTGATTACTGGTTCCGTCCATATTATTAGCACAATAGGAGATCAGTATACCTACTTTTATCACTTAGTCATCCATAAACTGATTGACAATAAACTTTGTTGCTTGATAAATCAAAATACCTGCAACCGCCACTTTTACCATTGATCTCATATGCATGTCCATGTCCATATCCATTATCATGTTGTGTTTTCTTTTCATAAACATAACATCACCTCCGATCTTAGTATTACCTTTATTGATAATAAAAGTCTGGATAAAATTCACCATTTATTATTTATGACTGATAATTAATAATTACCAGTCCAGCAGTAATGAGAAAAGCACCAATTAATAATGATACAGAAATACCTTCATCAAATATAAAATAGCTAAGTAATACCGTTATCAAAGGTGTACAAGACATGATCAGGGATACCTCACTAATCCTACCTTTTTGCAAGGCATAAAAATAAGCTAAATCTCCTAGTACCGCTGCTAAAATAGCTTCTGCTGTTATAAATAACCAAAATGTTCTTGATAGATTCGCTATTTCATGATACGTTTTGGTACCAATTAACCATAGTACAACTAACACCGCAGCAATTACCGTTCGAATGGCAAAAGCAGTTGTGGGATTGACATTATCCAAAGCACTTTTACCAAATAATGGAGCAATCCCCAAGCAAAGCACACCAATAAAAGCATAAAGAAAGACCATCCTCATCTTTCCTTTCTTTAATTTGATATATATCACAATAAAATATATGCGAAAATAGAAAAGCTACTACTCTATTACATTCTTTCCTATTTTTATAGTGCCAATCATAAATACAGGGTGTGCAACAATGCACACCCTGTATTTATCATCCAATCGGACAATCCTCATCACAAATATCAAAATTTTCTCCGGTCTCATATTTGGCCAAAATGCTAGGATCAAATGGCTTCATATTGCTTCTTAGTTCTTCATACTGCACCTTTGTGATGATTTCATAGGGTGCTAATTGATATGTTCCACCATCCATAGCAAGAAAGCTTACAGCCGTAAACATATCCCAGTCTTCGAAAACAGTTGTTTTTATTTCTTCCCACTCATCATTTCTTACAGTAATGGTATTGGAGCTATTATGTTCTGTATACACGGCTTGAAAACGAAAATAATTATCAAGCTGCTGCTCAACAGAAACATCATACTTCGTCTTTTTCGCACCAGAAGCAACAGGAAAGTCAATCACCCATGTTTTTGCCCCTGCCAAGCGTTCTGCAACAGTCACTCCCGGCGTACCAACTTCTGGATGAATTCTCCACCCAAGTTGTTTCACTGTTCTTGCTAATGGATCTTTTGCATTGATCCGAATTCGTCTAATATAATAGGGACTATAAGACCAATGTAGACCATTTGAAACTCCACCCGCAACAAGCGAAATGGTGCCTTCTGGTTTAATGGTCGTAACAAGTAAAGGAGAATTTACACGTAATGTTTTAGCATATAGATCAGCTTCTTCACGAGCAATATTACCAAGAGTTTTTAGCAGAATTGCCTCTTTTAGGTCATCATAGCCAAGCATTGCCAGTGCATCTTTCACACCTGTCAACGATACCCCAAGCAAACGATCACGTAGTTGTACCTGGTTCCATTCTGGAAGTTCTAGCGTTGTCAGCGTCATCCGTAGTCCCGCCCTAACGGAGCGTCGCTGAGCCTTAGTCAGTTCATCCATCTCTAATTTTCCATCCTTCACAAACTGAACCAGGTTAATCGTAGTTAGATTGCAAACGCCTTTATTATCCAGTAGAATTTCTGCACAAGGATTTACCCCTTGTACATTGGGTCTACGTCTAGCTGCTTCTTCCATATTAATAAAACCAGGCTCACCTTCCCCTTGTACCATAGTAAAAATTAATTCTATCATGCTTCGAGAAGGTTTTTCTGAAAATACAATAGAATGATTTGCTATTCTCCTATGCTGAATTTTCCGTCCTTGATTGGCAGGATAGTCTATCGTAGAATTGACAACCGTTTTAGCAAAATTCTCAGCCTCTGTAGCATTATCAAAATACTTACTTTCCCCCGCACCATAAGAAACAGCCCATTGACGTCTTCCTACCTCTGTAAACCAATCAGGAACTGGATTTTTTAATGAAATCATCATTTGTTGAATTGCTTCATGACGGATAAAAGCCTTTTCACCCCAAAGTCCATTTATGCTATATTTAGCAAACATACTCTCAAAATCAGTTGGACTAAAGAGAAAGATTTCTGCGGTTCTACCCCTCCCGCCACTTATAACATTATTACCAATTATATTTGCGATATCAAGGACCCCAATCGGTCGAATCCGAATATAACTTTTTTGACTATCTACAACTTCCCATGGTATAAGAGAAGAATCCATTTCCCCTTTCAACAACTTATGAATGCCCTCAAACATTTCTAGCAAAGGCTTGTAACCAGAGCTTTGTCCACCAAAAGTCAATAATGGTTCACCACTTGGACGAATAGAATTATAATTGAAGGCAATAGTATGAATATCTTCATACTGCTTTTGAGTTACAATTTTGAAGAAAATGTCTAAACTGTCCACCCAACCTTTTTTTGAATCTCCTATATCAATTCTTGCATGACCATTGGGCTCTAATATAAGTTTCGTATGTTCAAGCCGCTTTGCTTTTGCCAGTGATTTATAAGTAGTATGAATCAGTTCTACATTATTGCGAATGGGAGCAAGCTGCCCAGCCATTGTCTCTGTACATTTAAACCCTACACCTACACCTACAAGTAATAAATAAAATAGTTCTACAAGATCCTTCCATTCTGTAACATTCGTAAAAGAGCAGTTAAAATTAGCTAATGGATACTTCTCAGCAACCGCATTTTCTGTACCGCCGATCCACATCGTACGTCCCGAAAGAAACTGTTTCAGATGAAACATTGCATCAAAAAACTGCTGAGCTTCTTCTTGCAACTCTTTAAAACAGACCTGATAATGAATTCTTTCCAGATGCTGCAATGCAAGTTGATGATTATATTCAACCGAACGCCTCACGGTTTCTTTCCATGTTTCACGTCTTTTCCTCTCTGGTAAAAACCTTGAATATGTACGGTAATACACAAATTTTCCGAGTTCATCCATATGACTAGGAAAATCCGGATATTGAGCAATAAATTCTTCGGTCAAGATTTCTGGCATCAATGAAACCTCCTACTACGTTGATTTTCTTTCAGCCTTATTCGCTACTTTTTGTATACCCTCAAGTATAACGCAATAGGGTGTACATAGCAATAATCACCAAAGTATGCTACTATGATAGGATAATTCATATTATACAAATAAGTAGGTGCTTGAAACTTTGAAACGGATGCTCCTTTTTCTAATATTAATAACGACTTTATTATATTTCATAGAAAGCAATGAACGTATAGGTTTTAGTAGTTATAAACCACTCTTAGATGTCACCCATATTTCCAATGAATATGTATTAACTTGGTCTAAAATACCCTACTTTGCTTATTATGAAGTTGAAATTTTAAACCGCAATCCGAATACTCCACCATCATCGATCCCTGCGTATCGCATCGCTAAGTATCGCACCTTTGACAATACAATCAAAATTGATCAGAACGTCCCTGAAAGCACATACCTAAGAGTATCAGCTCATAGTCTATTTCATAAACCGATTGGTCTGTACTCTGACTCCATACTGGTATCAGATCTTAACTCCGCTGATGATACAAAGATTCTTAAGCCCGTTTCGATCATAAACTACCCCGTAGCTACTCCAGCTCCTAGTATTCCACTATTGATGTGGACAGTCATTCCCGGATCGGTTTATTATGAAATTGAATTTCTAAGTGCCCCTCCCGAAAACCCCAATGATATACAACCTTCCCGTTATCAAATTTTTTCCTCTCGAGAAGTGTTTACAAATGGATATCATATTAATTTATCTACCTATTCCACCAATCATCTTTATTGGCGTGTACGCGCTTTAAATTTTAACGGCGAACCGATTGGCGTATTCTCTGATGCTAACGAAATATTTATCAATCATAAGCTACCGCAGATCTTAAAACCAATATCTAATGCAGGCTACAAAGAAGCGAATATGCCAATGCCTCTTTATCCCGTATATTCATGGATTCCGATTATCGAGGCTGTTACTTATGAAGTAGAACTAACCACAGCCCCTCCTGAAAATCCCAATGGAACCATGCCTTCCAAATATCGAACCAGGCATCACCTTGTACAAGGTGGTACTGACTATTATGATGAGGAACCGCTTATTACTCCCGGAACATACTACTGGCGAGTACGAGGACTGGATGCCAATGGCAAACCAGTCGGTGTGTATTCTGATGCCGAACCATTTACGGTGGATCTTACGCTTGGCAATTATGCCGCTACCTTTGGCGATAGCATTACACATGGCGGAGGAGCGATTTCCTATTCGCCAGCAGACTTAGAATATAGTTTCCAAACGTATTTATCTTTTCCTACCATTAATATTGGTAAAAGTGGCGATACGAGCGAAGCCATGGTTAATCGATTTGATAAAGATGTACTTCCATATCATCCTAAATTTCTGATTATCATGGGTGGTTCGAACAGTCTGCGAGGTGGTATACCCGCTACCCAAGTAATCAAAGAACTAAGTGCGATTCGCGACAAATGTTTAGTTCATGGTATTCGCCCAATTTTCCTCACTCTGCCACCCATTAATCCAGACGCCATTAATCAGGCTTTTAGTGAAGAAACGATACCAGATTGGCAAAAAGAATTTACCTCTGTAAACAATTTCATTCGCAAACAAAGATACTATATCGATCTAGAACCCTACTTTATGGATGAGAACCGCGCGCTTCCTCTTCATTACGCTACGGATGGTCTCCATCTAGATATTGAAGGCAAAAAGCTAATGGCTCTGATCATCAATAGCAATTGGAATCGAGTAACACAGTAAAAAAAGGACTCTCATACACATCAACGGATGGTATGAGAGTCACTTTTTTCGATTAAAGCATCCCGTCTTACTTTTGCTCTTTTAAAAAAATGATGAATGGCTTGCCGGTCACCTTGCTCTATCGATTGAATGACTTCATCCAGCAAAGACTTTAGCTGTAATAAACTATTGGTAATCGGCTCTGCATTCGATAGACAAACATCTGCCCACATATCAGCGTTAGAAGAAGCAATCCGAGTCGTATCTCTAAATCCGCCACCAACTAACTTAAAGTTTTCTTCTAAATCAGGATACATGGCTAATAAATTTACAAGCGCCGCCGCTGCTACATGGGGCACATGACTAATCACTGCTGCGCACTGATCATGGGCTACCAGATCCATATTGGTAAGCCTAGCTCCTGTCAAATACAGGATTTGGCGTACTGTTTCTACCGCCTTCGGGCAAGTTGAGACTTCGGGAACTAGGATATACCACTTGCCTTGAAACAAATTCACCTCTGCTGCCGTAATACCACTTTGTTCTCGCCCCGTCATAGGATGACCGCTTACATAGTGAACCCCTACCGGTAAAAGAGTTGATAACCTTGTTGCCAAATAGCTTTTCGTACTACCGACATCCGTTAAAATCGCACCTTGTTTTAGATAGGGCAACATTTTTTCAACACTTGGTATAATCTGAAGTACAGGAGTACATAAGAAAATTACATCCGCATCCTTGACCCCTTCCATCAGATTCTTCGTACTACAATCTACAGCACCAACCTCAATTGCTTTTTTCAAAGTATCCGGATTTTCATCAACCCCGATCACGGTGATCGAACTACCAACCCTCTTTTTTATAGCAAGTCCTAACGATCCACCAATAAGCCCTAACCCTACAATTGTAATCCGTTTGACATTTAGAAGCATATTTTGTTCATTATTTATACCATCTCGCTCATGAGAAACCATCATCTCTTATAACCTCCTGTAATTTATAATCCTTTCGATATAACAAAAAAACACCCCACCCCTTAAAAAAGGGACGGAATGTTATCATCATCCGTTGTACCACCCTGCCTATACTATAAGCTACAAAAATTCAAGTACGAGGCATACTACCCGATACTCTAGCCTATGATAACGGTGGCGTCCGGCACAGTCTACTGATTCTTTCAACCTGCTACTCCTAAGTGTATTTCAATTAGTACATATACTAGGTCACACCGCCCCCTAGTTCTCTGTAAAATGCCACTAATTTACTTATCTTATTCATCGTATTTGCTATTATATGATCTGCTTATTAATATAACAATGCTGTATACATTTGTCAAGTACCAAAAAACATACTTTACACTATGCGCTTGGCACCAAAATACCTGGTTTTCCAGTAATTTTCCGACAAATTGCTGATCATTACCCCTCGACTAGAAGACGCATGAACAAACTTGCCATTTTCCAGATAGATCCCATTGTGAGATGCACCTGGTTCATACGTAGTAAAAAAGATTACATCGCCTTTCTGCAGATTATTGCGCGGCACGATAGTTCCTTTCTGATATTGCACATCCGCTGTGCGTGGTAAAGATATATTATTTTTATCGAATACATACCATACTAGACCAGAACAATCAAATCCTTTGGTCGTCACCCCACCCCATTTATATGGAATACCAAGTAAATGTAGTGCTGTATCAGTAATCTTTGTCGCCTTATTCTTAGAATGTACATTTTTGCTTACTAATGGATTAGCAGTTAGTGCTAGGTATGTTTTTGCATCTACAATACCATCTGCTTTTAATTTCTTTGCTTTCTGAAATTTTTTAACAGCGACAGTGGTTTGGGCATTAAACTTCCCATCTATTCTTTGTAAATAATATCCTCGTTCTTTTAGTTTAAGTTGAATTACAGAAATTTCTTTCCCCACATCACCTTCATGAAATGGTGCAGTCGCAGCATACGCTACTGTTGAAATTAAACAAAAAAGAGTACCTAACAAGATTACTTTTTTTAATGTATTCATACAAATCCTCCAAAATTTGTTTAACATCAATGACACTGTATTGGGGTATTTCGCTAAATATTACAAAATTCCTTTTAATATTTGTTAAAACTACATCATTTTATTACTATTTTTTTATTGTACATATACTAAAAAAAACATGGTGTATAACGTTTTTTTCGTTACACACCATGCTTTTTAGATATCAAGTTATATGATTTTAGTTGTCCAATTTTCGACGTTCCAGATCTCCGTGACCCAATCTTCATAAAAGTCTGGCTCATGAGAAACTAAAAGAACGGTACCTTTAAATTCAGTGAGGGCTCTCTTCAATTCATTCTTAGCATCTACATCCAAATGATTGGTCGGCTCATCCAGTACTAGCCAATTGCATTCTTTGAGCATTAGTTTGCACAGTCGCACCTTGGCATTTTCGCCGCCGCTGAGTACCATCATCTGACTCGTAATATGTTCATTGGTTAAACCACAACGAGCCAATGCCTGCCGCACTTCAAAATGGGATAAACCTGGATATTCAGCCCATACATCTTCCATCGCAGTTTTGGTATTACGTTCCGTTGATTCTTGCTCAAAGTAGCCAGGATGGAGATAGTCACCAAGTTCTACCGCTCCAGATATTGGCTTAATCGAACCTAAAATCGTTTTTAGCAATGTTGTTTTCCCTAAACCATTGACACCACGAATCGCGACCTTTTGTCCCCGCTCTAATGTAATATTCACAGGTCTGGTTAATGGTTCATCATACCCTAGCACAAGATGCTCTGCCTGAACAATCATACGGCTTGGTGTTCTTGCTTCTTTAAAACCGAAAACTGGTTTTATTTTTTCTCGTGGTTTTTCTAAGACTTCCATTTTTTCTAATTGCTTTTGTCGGCTTTTTGCTCGTCCCGTAGTAGAAATTCGTGCTTTATTACGAGAAATAAAATCTTCTAAACGATCAATTTCTTGTTGTTGACGTTCATAAGCCTTCGTTTCTTGCCCCTTACGAATGTTATACAGTTGTTGAAACTGTTCATAATCCCCAGTATATCTTGTAAGCACTGTATTTTCTACATGATAAATTACATTGACTACATCATTTAAAAAAGGAATATCATGCGAAACTAAAATAAAGCTATTCTCATACTCTTTGAGATACTTTCGTAACCATTCAATATGCTCTACATCCAGATAATTGGTCGGTTCATCCAACAACAAGATGGTTGGATTTTGCAGTAATAGCTTCGTTAATAATACCTTGGTCCGTTGTCCGCCACTTAAATCTGCTACATCTTTATCTAGACCAATTTCGCCCAGTCCGAGTCCATTGGCTACTTCAAGAATACGGGCATCAATCATATAAAAGCTATTGCTCTCAAGAATGGTCTGTATTTCTCCTACCTCTTCCATCATTTTATCCAATTCGTCTGGCGATGCATCCCCCATTTTATCATAAAGACCTAACATTTCCGCTTCCAAATCAAACATGGACTGAAACGCTTCACGCAACGCTTCACGGATGGTTTTCCCTTTGTTTAACACCGTATGCTGATCCAAATAACCAACCGTGACTCGATTCGACCATGTTACATTTCCTTCATCTGGCATGAGTTGCCCCGTGATGATATTTAAAAAGGTTGATTTGCCTTCTCCATTTGCGCCAATTAATCCAACATGCTCACCCTTTAACAATCGGAACGAAGCATTTTCTAAAATTTTTCGTGCACCAAAGCCATGTGTTACATTTTCTACTGTTAATACGCTCAATCTATTCACCTGCATTATTTATTTTTTTATTAAACTCACAAATCAAAGCAATTTTTTGGCATTTTTTCAGTTTTTTGATACCCGCCTCACGCTTTTGCGCCAAGCTTTGATTTTCTTGGTATTCATAATATACTAATTTAACTGGCAGGCGATTACGAGTATATTTTGCCCCTATGCCCTTATTATGAGCAATGAGACGCCTTTCTAAACTTGCAGTCCAACCAGTATATAATGTGCCATCCGCACATTGAACAATATATGTGTATGCCATACCAAAAGACCTTACTGTTCAATAATGCTAATCTTTTTGATCACAACATCTTCTACTGGTTTATCCGCTGATGCCGTTTTGACGTTGCCAATTGCCTTCACAACGTCAAGACCGGCAATGACTTTACCAAAGACTGCATGTTTATTATCCAAATGAGGCGTAGGTGCGAGCGTAATGAAAAATTGTGATCCACCAGTATTAGGTCCGGCATTCGCCATCGACAAAATACCCTCTGCATCATGTTTCAACTTTGGATTAAATTCATCTGGTATTTTATAGCCTGGACCACCAGTACCATTACCTTTAGGATCACCGCCTTGAATCATAAAACCAGAAATCACGCGGTGAAAAATAAGTCCATCATAAAATTTTTTATTTACAAGGTCAATAAAGTTTTTCGTAGTGATTGGTGCTTTGTCTTCAAATAATTCGATTGTAAAATCGCCTTTTGATGTTTCAAATTTCGCTACCCTATTTTTTTGATTTACCTGTTGTTTCGGCGTACTCTCAGGTGCTACTTGTTTTTCCGGAGTATTGCTAGCACCATTATTTCCCGAACACCCTGCAATTAGTAGTACTTGCATTAACAAAACCAATACGATACTGACTATTCTTCGTGACATGTATCCATTCCCCCTAAAATTTCAATTTAATTTTTTTAATAGTATAGCACGCTTACTAAACACGCTATACTATTATATCATCAATGACGCCAAGCACAACTTGCAATTTTCTACTTTTCTTTACTTGGGCATACTGCCTCTAGCGGACATGTCATGCAAGCCGGTTTCCTAGCTTTACAAACATTCCGTCCATGCCATATGAGCCAGTGATGAGCATCACTCCATTTTTCTTTAGGAATGACTTTCATTAGCCCTTGTTCGACTGCAAGCGGCGTATCTCCTATCGCAAGCCCTAATCGATTTGCTACCCGGAATACATGTGTATCGACAGCAATGGCTGGAATATTAAACAACTGACTTAGTACTACATTTGCCGTTTTTCTACCAACGCCTGGTAGCGTAAGAAGCTGCACAAAGTTATCCGGCACTTTACTGTCATATTGGGTGCATAAAATCTCGCAGGTTGCTATAATATTACGCGCTTTACTATGAAACAAACCGCAATCGCGAATATATTGTTCTAATTTTTCCTGTCCCATGCCCCGCACACTGTCCGGTGTATTATAGTCTGCAAATAAGCGTGCCGTGATCATATTGACTCGTTTGTCAGTACATTGCGCTGATAAAATAACGGCTATTAATAATTCAAAAGGAGTAGAATACTCTAGAGCAGTCGAAGTGCCCTGATAATGTTCTTCTAAGATCGATATCATCTGCTGTTTTATCGTTTTCGTAACTCGCATGATTCTACTACCTCCTTATTGCCGGATACTTTCGTAAAGAAATGAGGATAACCATTTCCCTTAACAGAAAAGTGTTATCCTCATTTCCACTAGGTTCTACTACTAGTTTGTCAAACCACGTATAGGCGCGGGGATTCTGCCACCACGTGCTATAAAATCATCATTTTTAAAAGTATTGACTTTTATAATCGGACTATAACCTAATAAACCACCAAATTCAACCCAATCACCGACAGCTTTACCTGGTACAGGAATAATCCGTACTGCCGTCGTTTTATTATTAATCATCCCAATCGCTGCTTCATCAGCAATCACACCAGAAATCGTCGCTGCGGAGGTGTCTCCTGCTACAGCAATCATATCGAGTCCTACCGAACAAACACAAGTCATCGCTTCTAGTTTTTCAAGCGTCAAACTACCACATTTGACAGCATCAATCATACCAGCATCTTCACTGACAGGAATAAATGCTCCACTTAAACCGCCAACATGGGAAGAAGCCATCAGTCCACCTTTTTTCACTGCATCATTTAATAATGCAAGTGCTGCAGTCGTTCCAGGAGCGCCACAACTTTCCAGTCCCATTTCTTCTAAAATATGAGCTACACTATCACCAACTGCTGGTGTAGGTGCCAATGACAAATCGATGATACCAAAAGACACACCCATACGCCTAGAAGCCTCTTGCGCAACAAGTTGTCCTACACGAGTAATTTTGAAAGCAGTCTTTTTAATGGTTTCAGCAATCGCACTAAAATCTTGTCCCTTAACATCTTCCAGTGCATGTTTAACAACACCAGGACCACTAACACCAACATTGATGACGGTCTCTGGTTCACCAATGCCATGAAAAGCACCAGCCATAAATGGATTATCTTGTGGTGCATTAGCAAATACAACCAATTTTGCGCAACCTAACGCATCGCGATCGCTTGTCAGCGCAGCAGTACGCTTAATAATTTCGCCCATCTCACGTACACAGTCCATATTAATCCCTGACTTAGTCGATGCCAAGTTAACAGAAGAACAGACTCTGTCCGTTTGTGCCAAGGCTTCAGGAATGGATTGAATTAAAATCTTTGCACCTTTTGTATAGCCTTTATCAACCAGAGCGGAAAAACCACCAATAAAGTTTACGCCTACTTCTTTTGCAGCAGCATCCATTGCCTGCGCTACTGGTACATAACTATCGCTGTGGCAACTTCCTGCAACAATGGCAATCGGGGTTACCGAAATACGTTTATTAATAATAGGTATACCATACTCTGCTTCAATATCTTCACCAATCTTGACTAGGTTCTGGGCCTTTGAAGTTATTTTATCATAAATATTTTGGCAAAATATTTTCATATCAGGATGGCAACAGTCCTGTAAGCTGATACCTAGGGTAATTGTACGAACATCAAGTTTATTTTCCTGAATCATCCGATTTGTTTCTAATATTTCTTGAATTGTTAACATTAACGTTCCTCCCTCAACTATATTCGGTGCATAATTTGGAAAATATCTTCATGCTGTACCTTAATCTCTAAACCGATACTTTGTCCTTTTTCCTTTAAAATCTGTTGTAATTCTTTAAAAGTAACCGTACATGCTGATATATCAGTAATCATTAACATATTAAAAAAACCATCCAAAATATTTTGGTTAATATTTAGTATGTTTACATTATTTTCCGTTAAAATTTCACTAACCATAGCGACAATACCCACTCTATCCTGACCAACAATTGTAATTACTGCTTTCATATACTCACTCTCCATATGTATTTTTGACAATATTCTGATTATAAACTACCTTAAACCTATAAAAATACCATTATTAAATATTAGTTTATAATTTATTATACGGCATTTATCGTAAAAGCCAATACCTTATTATAATGTTTTAATTTTTCGACAATTTTTTTATACCATTTATTTTAATGTAATAAATACTCATAAGCCATCCATGTAGCCTTTTCGCACCACCGCCAGCAGTAATCACAATCTGCGTCTATTCGTAACATCACCTGTTGCAAATAAAATAAAAATTCATCTTTTAATTCATCCTTTTTTTATTTTATTTGCGCTAACTACTTTACAAATTCTATATATATATATAGAATTTTATTATGAGACTTTTATTCTATTAAAAACATTAACCAAAAGTGAGGCTTTATCATTATGATCACACCAGAAATGATTTCCAGAATTAATGAATTAGGCAGAAAACAAAAAGACGGAGGATTAACAGAGGAAGAACGCGCTGAACAAGCCACCTTACGTCGCTTATATATTGATAATATCAAAAATCAAGTAAAAGTTCACTTTGATTCTCAAAAACAGCACATTGATTCTGCTGATTGTTCATGTGGATGCCACGATAAACATTAAAAACTGTATATCACTTCAAAAATGCCGGAAGCTATCATAAGCTTTCGGCATTTTGACTTCCTACTTATCTTTTTTCAAATGTATTACAATCTGTATCAGGAGTCTTCGCTGCATTGATACCAGCTACTTCAATATGATCTGCAGTACATACATTCTCCGTCTGCCAATGTTTGCAATTAGTTACGAAACACTCTACAACCGGAGTTACTTGTGTACCATCAAGAAAAGCTGCTGATACCGTTCCACCAATATTAGCATTATGAAGAGCGCCTAACATATCCCCCATCGTTTTACGATGATGAAAGGATTTGCATTCGGTATCTTTAGCATGCTTCGATTCTCCAGTAGATGCCTCATTATAAATACTTACTTTTGCTGCCATACATTGCTCTCCAGGCATATAGTGGGTGCATTGATCAACAGTACATTTCACAATAGGATTTGCCATATCCTCATTCACTCCTCTTTTTCAATTTTTCTAGCTTACTGAAAAAAATATACGATATAGATAGTATCCTGCTACATCAATATTTTTATACATCATCTTAATTATTTTCATATTCATTCATTAAAGTGTTTACCATTATTTGTTCTTCCTATAAAGTTAAAAGAGAACAATACATAAAAATCTAAGATTATATGCATACTATTATGAGGAGGGATTTTTATTTTAAACGCTACGATTCATCTTAAACCACGTATTTTATATCATGTAGCCAAAGCTGCCTGGGAAGGTACTTTATTGGAACAGCGTGAAGAAATCTGCAATATGGTCTCTACTGAATTTAAAGATCAAACAACACGTCGCTATGTGGCCAACCAAATTCGCATGGCCATGGGATTATCACCTCATGATCAGGATCATGTATTAAATGAATATAATGAAGAAGCTCTAATGGGAATTGGTAGCGAACCAATCATTGTTACCAATACTGAAGCTTGTAGACGTTGCAAGGAAGGCGAACGAAATTGTGAAAAAGCATGTTCCTTGCATGCCATCAGCCACGATGAGTTTGGTAGAGTGAAAATTGACCACGAAAAATGTATCGGTGAGGGTCACTGTGTCACTGCCTGCTCTTTCGGAGCGCTCGGGGAAAAATCTCAATTTGTTCCGCTAATTAATTTATTACAACAAAAGTCCAATCCTGTATATGCTTCTATAGCACCTGCTTTTGTTGGACAATTTGGCTCTGATGTCACCGCTGGGAAATTACGTTCGGCTCTATTAGCACTTGGCTTTACTGATGTAGTCGAAACAGCATTATATGCTGACTTAATCACAATGAAAGAAGCTTTTGAATTTGAAGATCATGTGAAAACAGCTGGTGATTTCATGTTTACTAGCTGCTGTTGTCCCGTATGGATAAAATTAATTGAAAATAAATTTCCTAACTTAATCAAACATATTTCACCATCTGTATCACCGATGATTGCCTCTGCCAGAGTCATTAAACAATTTCAACCAGAAGCGAAGGTCGTCTTCATAGGTCCTTGTATTGCCAAAAAATCAGAAGCCCTATTACCTGATGTTGCCGGAGCTATTGATTATGTTTTGACCTTTCAAGAATTATCTACGATCTTTGAAGCCACAGGAATTATTCCTGCTGATCAAGAGGATCAAGAAAAAGCAATGGCTTCTTGGGGAGGACGAATATATGGTTATACAGGTGGAGTTAGTACTGCTGTTGAAGCTACTTTAGCGAAACTAATACCACATCATTCACAAAAACTAATACCAATTAAAGTAGACGGTATTCCAGATTGCCAAAAATTACTTGAACAAATACAAAACAACCAACTAAACGCTAACTTTGTCGAAGGAATGGCTTGTAAAGGCGGCTGCGTTGGTGGCCCAGGACGTCTACTCCCTGCTGAGCAAGGTCGTGAATATGTCATGCAATATGGGCAGTCCGCCCTAGCGCAGACACCAGTAGAAAACCCTCAGGTATATGCCATATTAGCCCGCCTTGGTCATGAAAATGAAGTGTCCTCCTTAGCTGGCTCAAGTCCAATGGCGCAACTACTTGCTCGAAAACCAATACACAATAGGCAATAAATTACAAAAGACTACTTGTATACAATATACAAGATTTTTTTTAAATAAATGACTGGTAAAAACATTCTGAATACTGTAAAATTAGACTTGTCCGAGATTGTTATATATTTAACTAAGTGATTCTGTAGAAAACTATATATGTAATTTTCTCGAATTTTATTCTAATTTGACATCTTTTTTGCCAGAATCATGGTTCAAAACAAAAGGGGGATACTTATGTCTAAGAAACCAGTACAAATTATGGAAACAGTTTTACGGGATGGTCACCAATCACTTGCGGCTACACGCATGCGTCTATCTGACATGATGCCTATGCTAGAAACCCTTGACAATATGGGTTACTTTGCTGTAGAAGCTTGGGGCGGAGCTACTTTTGATACTTGCCTACGCTTTCTTGATGAAGATCCTTGGGAACGCCTACGCATTTTAAAAAGCCATTTGAAAAAGACTCCAATCTCTATGTTACTTAGAGGTCAAAATATCCTTGGTTACAACCATTATGCTGATGATGTAGTAACTGCTTTCGTTAAAAAAATGGTTGAAAATGGTATTGGAGTTATTCGTGTATTTGATGCATTGAATGATGTACGTAATCTTGAAGTAGCTATGAAAGCTGCTAAAGAATCAGGTGCTCATGTACAAGGCGTATGTGTATACACAATCAGCCCATATCATACAGTTGAAAGTTATATCACTTTAGCTCGTCAATTGGTAGAACGTGGTGCAGACTCTATCTGTATTAAAGATATGTCTGGTCTACTTAAACCATATGTTGCTTATGATTTGGTTAAAGCTTTAAAAGCAGATTCCAAAATTGGTGTACCTATTCAATTACATACTCATTATACAAGCGGTTTGGGTTCAATGACTTATCTAAAAGCCATTGAAGCTGGTCTAGATGTTATGGACTGCGCATTGTCACCATTTGCTCTTGGTAC
>CAXYVG010000036.1:0-32747 GCA_964292325.1 uncultured bacterium
GACAGTCAGATCGTGCAATTGGCAAAAAACTTATCTACTGAGAATCATGCGAAGGTGACAATCGTAAGTCAGCTTGAGGAGTTAGTGAATAACGTACTAACTGGGAATAATACAAAGGCGACAGTCGATAGTCAGATCAATCAATTAGCAAAAAACGTATCTACTGAGAATGGTGCGAGGGCGACAGTCGTGAGTCAACTGGAAGAATTGGTGAAAAGCGTACTAACTGGGAATAATACGAAGGCGACAGTTGACAGTCAGATCGTGCAATTGGCAAAAAACTTATCTACTGAGAATCATGCGAAGGCAACAGTCGTGAGCCAACTTGAAGAATTAGTAAAAAGTTTATCTACTGAGAGCAATGCGAAGGTATCAGTAGTCAGTCAACTCGAACAGTTTGTGAAAAGTTTATCAGCTGAGGTTGGTAATAAATTGACCATATTGACTAAACTCGAAACCTTTATGACGGCATTACCTTCTGAGATTAGTGAAGGTGTAAGTCAAGCCTTGGCGCAGGAAAATATACCTGAAAGTTTACAAAATTTATCAAACAAATTAAATAGTGCTTTAATGTTGAATAAAAACATGACAAATGATCAACAGGCTTTTTTAACAAAGAGTGTTGAATCGCTTATCAAGCAGTCACCTGTAACGCCGGCGGATATCAGTGATGCATTGACGCAATTAGCGAACCAGTTTATAGAGATAACAACCACAACAGAACAATTAAAAAACCTGATTCGTGATCTAAAGGCTCAGTTATTTACCACTGACGTAAGCAATATAGAAAAAGAGCAGACGATGGTAGATCAGTTAACAAAGCTATTTGAAGAAAAGATCCCGCAAGCATTACAAGAAGGGGTATTAAAAAATAAATTAATAGATAGTGCTAAAGTTTGGACTGTATTAAAATCGTTAGAAACAGAACCATGGCAAAATATTGAAAGCCAAAGTTTACAAAAATCTGCAGGTACGATAAAAGAATTGGCTTTGTCTATGTATAAATCAACAGGTGTCGAAGTGCAAAAACAGGCAGAACATAGTACCTTAGCTTTTTCGATACCATTACAGGTTGCAGAGGGTGTGTATTACCCCGCTCATATTCATATTTATCAGGAACAAAAAAATAGTAGTAACGAGTTGGCACAGCGGCAATTTGAAACATGGTTACGAATATGTGTTGATACTGAAAATATTGGTATCGTTGATAGTATTTTTCGTTTATATGGAGATAATAATCTTGATGTGCGGGTTGTTTTCCCGAGTTCCGTTGCTGCCAGCCAATTTTCCGAACAATTACCTGCTCTTCGAAAAAACCTTGATGAGAGTAAAATTAACATAGCCGATATTATGATTGGTAAAATCAGTGATTAAATACGAATATTCAGAAGAAATATACTTTTTGCAATATGCGATAATTTTAAAAAAAGTATGTTAAAAAAATAACATTCCTTATGAGAATAAGCATGTTATGGATTATAGCCATAAAGAATACATAACATTACAAATAACAATTTTACGTTATGCATATAATCGTGTAGGATATAGAAAAGAGAGAATTGTTGGTAGATTCAAACAAGTATTCTCTTGAAATTTTTTTGAGTAAAAACTCGTAATGGTGCTCATTCTAAGGTGGACAAATAAAGTAGGAGGTGTTTTTGTTTGAAAATTATTGTACTCGTCAAACAAGTTCCTGGAACAGATTCCGTAAAACTCGATCCGATCACTGGAGTTATGGTGCGTACTGGTAAAGATGTAATCATTAATCCATTAGATGAAAATGGATTAGCAGAGGCTATTCGTATTAAGAATACTCATCCTGATGTAACTATTACTGTAGTAAGTATGGGACCACCATCAGCGATGAAAGCTATCAAAGAAGCAATTGCTACGGGGGCCGATGATGGATTATTGATTTCAGGTAGAGAATTTGCTGGTTCCGATACTATTGCTACAGCTAAAGTTATTGCAGCAGGTATCAAACAAACTGGTCCATTTGATATGATTATCTGTGGAGAACGTGCAACTGATGGTGAAACTGGTCAAACGGCAGCTATGATTGCTCATTACTTAAACATTCCAGCACAAACTTATGTATCTGCATTGGAAGTTTTGGAAGATGGCGTAATTGTTAAACGTACAGTTGAAGGCGGTTTTGAACGCGTTAAAGTAACGTATCCATTATTGGTTTCTGTAAATAAAGATATTAGTGATACAGGCTTCCCTACATTAAGTGGAAAATTAAAAGCTAAAGCAGTTGATGTGCCAATGGTAGCAAATGCTGAGCTTGGTTTAGATAAAGGCGAACTTGGACTTACAGGTTCACCAACTCGCGTAGTTAAAATTTTTAGTCCTAAACTTTCTCGGGATACTATTATGGCTAAAGCCAATGGTACGACGAAACCAATTGACGAATTGATGTCGTTCTTAGTTCAAAAGGATGTTTTATAAAGGGGGTAAACAATGATGTCAACTTATGTTAATTGTGGTATAGCACAAGAAAAAAGTCTTTCTGATTTTAAAGGTGTATTTATACTTGGTGAACAACGTGATGGTAAAATTCAAGCTGTTACCTTTGAATTGTTAACTTGGGGACGTGGAATTGCCGATGAACTCGGATGTGAACTTGGTTGCGTGTTGCTGGGAGATCAAATCAACAACATGGAAGAGGTCATTAAACGAGGTGCAGATAAAGTATTTTTCATTCAAGATCCTGTTTTCAAAAACTTCTTGCCACAACCGTACAGCAATGCAATTGCTCGTTTAGTGGATGAAGAAAAACCAGAAATTATTATTTCCGGTGCAACAACTACTGGTCGTACAGTAATGCCTTTGGTCGCTGCTATTGCAGCAACTGGTTTAACAGCTGACTGTACACAACTTACAATTGATCCTGAAACTAAGTTGTTATTACAAACTCGTCCAGCAATTGGTGGTAACATTATGGCTACCATTAAAACTCCTAACACACGTCCGCAAATGGCGACAGTACGCCCTAGATCAGCAAAACAAGCTGATTTTGATGCAGCTAGAACTGGCGAGATTATCGTTAAAAATTATGCAGGTGCAACATTATTGACAGTTGAAAAATTCTTAGAGTTTATCGTAGATAAGACTCAAACTGTAAGTATTGAAGAAGCTGATGTTGTTATTGCTGGTGGTAAAGGATTTAAAAATGCCGCTGGTTTTAAAATGGTAGAAGAATTGGCTGAACTTATGGGAGCAGCTGTTGGTGCGACTCGTGATGCAGTTGAACTTGGATGGGCAACATACCCTCATCAAGTTGGTCTTTCTGGTAAAACAGTATCACCTAAATTAATGATTGCTATGGGTATAGCTGGTAAAATTCAATTTTTAGCAGGTATGCAGACAGCTGATGTTATTGTTGCTATCAATAAAGACCCTGAAGCGCAAATCTTCAAAGTGGCCGACTTTGGTATTGTAGGCGATGTGTTTGACGTTGTACCTATGCTAATTGATGCCGTTAAAAAAATGAAAGCTAAAGCATAAGGGGGGGATTAGTAATGCAATTTAACAAAGTAACAGATTCAATTATCAAACAATTACAAGAAATTATTGGTGCAGCTAATGTAATTGTCGATGCAGAAAAAATGGAAATGTATTCTCGTGATGAGACCGCAGATAAACTTTGGGAAAAAATGCCTGAAGTTGTTGTAAAACCAGAAAATGCTGAGCAAATATCTGAAATTGTCAAGTTGGCTAATCGTGAACTTATCCCTATCACTCCTAGAGGGGGCGGTTCAGGTCTAGCAGGTGGCGCTGTGCCAATGCTTGGTGGTATGGTATTGTCACTTGAAAAAATGAATAAAATGATTGAACTTGATACAGAAAACTTATTCATGGTTCTTGAACCTGGCGTAACGACAGGTGAAGTACAAAAGATGGCAAAAGAACAAGGCCTCTTTTATGCTGGTGACCCTTGCTCAGCTGAGTCTTCCTTCATTGGTGGTAACGTTGCTACGAATGCTGGTGGTAATAAAGCTGTTAAATACGGTGTTACTGGACGCCATGTATATGGTTTAGAAGTTGTTATGCCAAATGGTGACATTGTTACTTACGGTGGTAAAAACGTAAAAGATGTTACTTTTTATGATATGATTCATTTAATGGTTGGTTCAGAAGGTACTTTAGGAATCATTACAAAAATATGGCTCAAATTGATGCCTTTGGCTCAATGTGTTGCTGATTTATTGGTTCCATTCGCTGATATGCAATCTGCAATTAAAGTTGTACCAAAAATTATGACGGCTGGTATTATTCCGACTTCCGTAGAATTTATGGATCGCGTATCCGTATTAGCTGCTGAACAGTATTTGAATAAAAAATTACCATTCAGTCAAGAATCTGGTGCCTACATTATTTGTGAGGTCGAAGGCAATACTGACCAACAAGTACAGGAAGAATATGAAGCAATTGGTAAATTGTGTATGGATAATGGCGCTTTAGAAGTATTTGTTGCTGACAATATTTCAACACAAGACCGCATTTGGAAATCACGTAAATGTTATGCTGAAGCACTTCGTATGATCAGCCCAGTATATTGCATGGAAGATATTGTTGTGCCAATTTCCAACATTCCTGCAGCACTTGATGCAATTGAAAAAATTGCAGCAAAATTTGACTGTAAAATTCCTAGTGCTGGACATGCTGGTGATGGTAACATCCATGCAACAATTTTACGCGAAGATCGTGATGAACATGCTTGGCATGACCTAAAAGATGCAGTTTTGGCAGAAATCTACACGGCTGTATATAAACTTGATGGTAACTTGTCTGGTGAGCATGGTATTGGTGCAAAACGTGTATCCGCATTCTATAAACACATGAATGAAGGACAAAAGGCAGTATTGCATACTGTTAAGAAAGCTTTTGATCCTAATAACATCATGAATCCAGGTAAATTTGTAGTTATTGACTAAATAATAGTAGAATAAATATATGATAAAGCAATCCAAATCTCTTTAAAGAGATTTGGATTGCTTTTTTTGCGTGGAATTGGCAAGTAAATTAATAGCTACTGGTCGCCAGATGGTCACAGAGACTTTTATTTGTTTGTCAGGACAATTGGGAACAGGGGCTGATGATGTACAGCCTATAAATTCGGTAGTGGATTTATAGGCTGTTTGTTATACAGTTACGGCAGTTACTGGTGTGTTATTGTCAGACATATGATACAATAAGGATATAATTTATGTGAGTATATCAGGAAGGGGACTGCACGTGTTTGATTTTTCTACTGTGAATTTGGAAAATTTGGTTATACATAAAGTTGGAAATAAATTGCGGGACGAAGGAATTTTTGTGTCACCTGCCATGTGTGAAATGAAAGATGGTAATGTAGAAGAATTATTGCTAAAGTATTTTTTGTCTTCTTTTAAAGAGGCGGTCTGTTATAAATTTTTCCATGAAACAGATATTCATTTGAATGAATTATATATGTATGTAAGCAGTATATTTATTGACCGTGATAGTTTTTATATTCAATCTGCTAACATCTTAAAACATTTATATGAAAAATCATCTCATCCACAGATTAAAGGTGGCGAATTCTATATGGCTTATTTTACCGACTGTACCTTTGATGATCAACGAGTAGATGCAATTGGCATTTTTAAGACAGAGAAAAAAGAAACCTATTTAAAAATCACGAAATATGCAGATGAATTTGTTGTTGGTAGTGACAAGGGGATTAATATCAAAAAACTGGATAAAGGTTGTATTATTTTTAACGTAGATTCTACAGATGGCTATCGAGTGGCCATTGTAGATACTTTAAATAAAGGTAATAATGAAGCATTATATTGGAAAGATGATTTTCTGCGATTGACGAATGTTCAGGATGGTTATTTTCATACAGAAAATTGTTTAACAGTATGCCAAGACTTTGTGGAGAATATCTATGGTGAGATTCATCAGGCGGACCGAAAAGATAAAGTTGTGTTTATGAATGAGGCCGTAGCGTATTTTGATAAACATAATGAATTTAATCTTGAAAATTTTGTACAAGAAGTAGTAAAAGAGCCAGAACTCATAGAACAATTTAAAGAACATAAACAAAATTATGATATCAACCAAGGCTTGGCAACGGTTGAACAGTTTAGTATTTCAGATCCTGCAGTTAAAACGATGAAAAAGAAGTTTAAAAATTTGATTAAGCTAGATACTGATTTTGAAATTAAAGTAAAAAATTCAACATCGGATACCGATAATATGCAGTTTATTGAACGTGGATTTGATCAAGAAAAGGGTATGAAATTTTATAAAGTATATTTTAATGAAGAAGAATAATGATATCCATAGTTCATCCACGACAATTGCTATAAAGAAAATTTGGTGAGATATAATTGAAGGAGAGTAAAATATGAATGATAAAGAGAAACTAATGGAGTTAATTGAACAATTACCGGAAGATAAATTTCCAGAAGCGATTGCTTTATTAGCAAATTTAATTCAAAAGCAAAATGCTGTAGAAGAAATACCAGATCCTTTAACAACATTCATGGGAGTTGTGGTCAGTTCTCTTACCAATACAATATATGATTTATCTGTGGATGCAAGGCGTAAGGAAGAAAAAGTTATGGCAAATCGTTTGGAGGCCTATCGCAAAAAGATTTCTGAGGGATGGGAAGTCTATCGGAAACATACAACGATATAGTGAAAGACAAAACACAATTAAAACACAATCAAAACATCGATACAATATAAAAGGAATATTCATACTAGAGTGGCTATTTATGAATATTCAAAATAAGACAACAGTTGGCATGATTATTGCAGTATAATAAGACAGAAGTAAAAATAAATGGAGGCGTGCAAATGATCGGAGTCGTAATTGTGACACATGGAAATTTGGCTGATGCTTTACTTAGCACTGCCGAACTAGTAGTGGGGAAGCAACAACGAGTAAAAACGGTTTCTTTTGAATCAGGACAAGATGTCGGTGATCTACAAAAGCGTATTGCACTAGCTGTAAAAGAAGTAGATAGCGGGCAAGGCACTCTAATTTTGGTTGATATTTTAGGCGGTAGTCCTTATAATGCATCTGCAATACTCGTGATGGAAAATATTAAAATAGAGATAATCGCAGGCGTGAATTTACCGATGGTATTTGCGGTGTTACCTGTGAGAGAAGGACAGTTGGCAAGTGTAGCTGATGTAGCACTAGAATGTGGCCGTCATGGGATTACAAAGTTTGTTATGAATAAGGCAACATGAGTATTCAATTGGTAAGAATTGATGATCGTTTGATACATGGGCAAGTAATCATAGCATGGAGCAAAGTAGCAGCAGTGCAGCGGATGGTTGTGATTGATGATAAGGTGGCAGCGGATGTGATTCGCAAGATGCTACTGCAAACAATAGCACCTCCGGGTGTCAGTGTATCGATTCTTACTGTTGCACAAGCGATTGAAATGTTATCAAATGATCGTTTCGCTAATGAAAAACTATTTCTACTATTTTCCAACCCGACAGATATATTAGCTTTAGTCGTGGGGGGAATTATAATCCACAAAGTTAATATCGGTGGTATGAGCTTTGGGCAGGGAAAGATGGAATTAACGAAGGCTGTTTCTGTTGATGAACAGGATCGAAGTGCTTTCAAAAAACTTTATCAACACGGTGTAATATTAGAGATCCAGATGTTACCGAATGACAATCCTATTGATGTTATGAGTAAGATATAATTAAGTCAAAAAATAATCAAATCGAAAAGAAAGAGGTTGTAGATTATTATGGAAATTAGTTTAAAAATTGAGAATAAAGCAGGTTTACATGCTAGACCAGCAGCGTTATTTGCACAAAAGGCGTCTTCATTTCAATCAAACATTACAATATTAAAAGGGGAAAGAAAAGCCAATGCGAAAAGTATTATCAATATTATGGGGCTAGGAGTAAAACAAGGGGAAATAATACTTCTAAAAATTGATGGTCCAGATGCTGAAGAGGCAGCAAGTGTATTGGGGAATTTAGTTGCTGATAAGTTTGGGGAAGAATAATAATAAAAAAATGAAAAGGGTGTGTATTATTTATGGAAATTACATTAACAATTGAGAATAAAGCAGGTCTACATGCTAGACCTGCAGCATTATTTGCGCAAAAAGCTTCTTCATTTAAGTCAACCATCATGATCGGCAAAGGTGAAAAAAATGCGAATGCTAAAAGTATTATCAGCATTATGGGACTAGGGATCAAACAAGGTGAGAGCATAGTCTTGAAAGTTGATGGTCCAGATGCTGATGAAGCTGTCAAAACACTGCAACAGTTAGTTGCTGATAAATTTGGAGAAGAGTGATAATATGTGGACAATAGAAGGGATAGCAGCTTCATCCGGTATTGCGATTGGTCCCGTTATGCATATTCAAGAAACGACCAATGATTTTAGTTGCAAAGTAGCGCCAGAAGAGGCTCCAAGAGAAAAAGAAAGATTTGTAAAAGCACAGAATTTGGCAGTCGTGCAACTCGATGCACTGCAAAAACATATGGCTACTACGGTTGGCGAGCAGGAGGCAGAAGTGTTTGCTGCCCATAAATTGATGGTCGAAGATCCATCATTGGTGGAAGCGGTATTTGCTGATATTGAAACCAACTATGCCAGTGCGGAAGCGGCAGTCGAAGTGGCGACAGAAGAGATTGCAAATATGTTTGCCGCTATTGATGATGAATATATGCGTGAGCGGGCTGCTGATGTGAAAGATATCGGTAAGCGATTACTACGCATTTTGCAGGGACAAACCGATGAAGTAAAATATGAAGGTATTCTTGTGGCCGCTGATTTACTACCATCCGATACAGCATCCATTGACTTTGCTAGTGTATCAGGATTTATTACGGCTCTTGGCGGCAAAACCTCTCACAGTTCGATTTTGGCTAGAGCAGCAGGATTATCTGCTGTTGTAGGGGTAGGCAATGTGATTGAAAAACTAGTAGATGGTGACATGGTCATTGTGGATGGTCACAATGGACAGGTATTGGTAAATCCTGAGGAAAGTATAATCGAGCAATATCGTCAACAGATGGAAAAGGAAAGGGCTAGAGCGGTAAAGTTAGCACAAGTTGGTCATTTGCCAAGTATCACTGTTGATGGGCATCATATTGAGATCGCTTCTAATATTGGTACACCTGCTGATATGGAAAAGGTAGTGGCAGCAGGCGCGGATGGTGTTGGTCTATTTCGTACAGAGTTTTTGTTTTTAGATAAAACGACTGTGCCAACCGAAGAAGAACAAGTAGAGGCATATCGCGCTGTACTTAACGCAATGCCAGATAAAAAAATTGTCATTCGTACGCTGGATGCTGGTGGCGACAAACAGCTACCTTTTATTGGTGGTTTACCAGAAGCCAATCCTGCATTAGGACTCAGAGCAATACGTTTGTGCATGGTTTATAAGGATGTATTTAAAACGCAGCTACGAGCATTACTACGAGCTGGTGTAGATGGAAAACTACATATCATGTTTCCAATGATTGCGACATTAGATGAATTATTAGCTGCCAAAGCGTTGGTTAAAGAAGTAGCAGATGAGTTAGCGCAGCAAGGAATCCCTCATCGTGCAGATGTGCCAGTTGGCATCATGATTGAAGTTCCATCTGCCGCTGTTATTGCGGATGTATTAGCTACGGAAGTAGATTTTTTCAGTATTGGTACGAATGATCTTGTTCAATATACGATGGCGGCGGATCGCATGAATGAGCATGTAGCTTGGCTCAGTGATTATTTCCAACCACCAGTGATTCGCTTGATTGCCAATGTTGCCAAAGCTGCAAAAGAACATGGTAAATGGGTAGGTATGTGTGGTGAGATGGCTGGAGATTCATTAGCTACACCACTTTTAGTTGGACTTGGTTTAACTGAATTATCGATGAATGGTCGTTCTGTTCCTGTAGTAAAACATCTTGTCCGTCAACTAGATATAAAGCAAGCAAAAGAGTGGGCGAACCAAGTACTCACATTACGAACTACAGCAGAGATTAAGAAAAAGTTAGAAGAAATTGCGACAACATTTGAAATGTAATTTTATATAAAATTACATAATATTCTAGCAGTGAAGGTTTTAGGACCTTCACTGTCTAATTATTGTATACAGTGCTAAGTACATAGCATCTATCTTGTCTATTTTGCTTGTAAATTACTTAGTGTATTATATTGTAAAATAAGGGGTGTAATGCTGATGTTAAAACGTATTGCCGTTATGACTAGTGGGGGTGATTCTCCTGGTATGAATGCTGCGATTCGTGCAGTTGTGCGGGTTGCTATACATGAGGGCGTAGAAGTATGGGGAATCTATAATGGCTACTCTGGTATGTATGAGGATAAAATGGAGAAACTTACGTCGCGGTCAGTGGGAGATATTCTGCAGCGTGGTGGTACTTTTTTAGGGACTGCACGTTGTGAGAACTTTAAAACACTAGAAGGACGCCAAACGGCTGTTGAAAATCTCAGGCGCCATGGTATTGAAGGTTTAATTGTAATTGGTGGCGATGGATCCATGACTGGTGCAGAGCTTTTATCAGAGCTTGGAATTGCTGTCATTGGATTACCAGGAACCATTGATAATGATATATGGGGTACGGATTATACGATTGGCTTTGACACTGCTACAAATACAGTAGTAGATGCGATTAATAAATTGCGTGATACGGCTTCATCCCATGGTCGCGTTATTGTTCTGGAAGTAATGGGACGTAATTCTGGTTGGATTGCGATGACCGCTGGTCTTGCAGGTGGCGCGGAAGAAATATTAATTCCAGAGATGAGTGTAAATTTAGATGAACTATGCCAAAACTTACGTGAATCTCATGATTCTGGTAAGAAATATAGCGTAGTAGTAGTAGCTGAAGGCGCAGGTAGTGCTGTGAAAATTGGTGAAAAAATTGTTGCTTCTACAGGACTTGATACACGGGTATCCGTGCTTGGTCATATCCAGCGGGGTGGTTCACCAAGTGTATTTGATCGTATTTTAGCGAGTACTTTGGGAGAACATGCAACGTTAGCGCTGATTTCAGGAATATCCAATGTGATGTTTGGTTCTCGAAATGGTGGAGTAGTAAGTGTTGATTTAGCGGATGCAATTGGGCATAAAAGAACGATTGATCCTTCGATGTTCCGATTGTCAAATGTATTAGCAAAATAAAATATAAATAAAAAGCATTGAGTGATGAAGCTCAATGCTTTTTACATTGTGCGGATGGAATAATATAATTGTATTAATTCTCTTTACGATTTATAATAATTTATACAATGTTGGTTTTGGTTGGTGCTACCCTGAAGGAGAGCGAAGAGATGAAACGACAATTAAAGATATTAGAAGTATTAGATGGATTATGTGCGGAAAATTTGAATGCTACTATGGTATCGCAGTATAGACCCATTGGGTTTACAGCAGAAGAAATAGCGGAAATTACTGGCTTTTCTCGTAGCAATGTAAGTAGTGATTTGAATGCACTACATCGAGAAAAGATGGTAGTCAAATTAGTAAGCCGATCTACTTATTATATAACTGTGAAGTGGGTAGAAAAAAACTTTCCTATACTGAGCAATAGAGTACCAGAAATGGTTCGTCATCAACGAGAATTTACAGAATTATCGGTTAGTATGGTGACTGATCCACGAGGAATAGATACGGATGTTCATCAGGCAACTCGCAACGTATTCGATCATGTTGTGGAGAAGGCTGATCCATTTGCAGGATTAATTGGTGTTCACACAAGTTTAAAAACAGCGGTTGAGCAGGCCAAAGCGGGTGTATTATATCCGCCTAAAGGGCTGGATACGTTGCTCGTTGGCTCGACTGGCGTTGGCAAAACTTTATTTGCTGAATATATGTATAAATTCGCCTGTAGTGAAGGCAAAATTTCTTCGAGTGGTCAGTTTGTAGTATTTAATTGTGCTGACTATGCGAATAATCCTCAACTATTAATGTCGCAACTTTTCGGACATGTACGGGGGGCTTTCACAGGCGCTGATAAAGATAAAGTAGGGTTAGTAGAAAAAGCAGATGGTGGGATGCTATTTTTAGACGAGGTACATCGATTACCACCTGAGGGCCAGGAAATGCTATTTTATCTATTGGATCGTGGAGATTTTCGGCGTATGGGAGATAGCGATAAAATCAGACATGTAAAGGTACGAGTAGTAGCTGCGACTACCGAAAATCCGGATTCGGCTTTGCTAAAAACGTTTTTACGGCGTATTCCTGTACTTGTACAACTGCCTGAATTATCAGCTAGGCCAATGCAAGAACGCTTTGAATTGATCAAATTTTTATTAGCGCGCGAAGCAGTTCATATTCAGTCTAAGGTAATCGTTAGCCAAGAGGCATTATGGGCATTGCTCTTATATCGCTGTATAGGAAATATTGGACAACTACGCAATGATTTGCAATTGGTCTGTGCCAAGGCGTTTTTACATCGAACGGATAAAGAAAAACCTGTTAAAATTACCTATGAATCATTATCACCTCAAATTAAACAAGCCATCGTATATGATCCCCAGGCGAGGCTTGGAGCAAGTAAGATCCTTTGTACTCTCGGCAGTGAAATGTTAGTTCAGCCAGATGGTATTGCAGCAGATGGAGAAGGAGATCGAACATTACCAAAAGCTTTTTATCAAACCATCAGCGATCGAATCCAGTTTCTGAAATCTCAGGGAATTGGGCAACCTGAGATTATTCAATGTATTGAAATGGATGTTGAAAACTATTTTCAACAGTTAAATCCAAAGCAATTTGAAATATCACAAGAATATTTACAGACGGTTGTACCAGAGGAATTTCTGAAGGCTTTTGATCAGGCCTGCAGTGAGGCTGAGAAACAAGGGAAAATGTTAAGTCGTCGCTTATATTATGCACTCGCAATCCATGTAGCTTCTACTGTAGAACGGATACGTAGTGGGCTGCCAATTGTAAATCCTAATGTTCAGTCAGTTGCTATGAAATATCCAGAGCAATATACGATTGCAGAAAAAATGGCGCAGTGCATTGGCACTCAGATGGAGGTCAAGATACCTCTGGATGAGATTAGTTTTATTGCTTTGATGTTAGCTACTTTTGATAAGAGATATAATAAAGAAGAAGGACGAGTTGGAGTATTAGTCATTACCCATGGCAATTCGACGGCAAGTAGTATGGTTGATTTTTCTAATAAACTATTGGGAATTGATCATGCACGGGCGATTGATATGCCAATTGAGGAAAATGTGGATTGGGCGATAGAGCGAGCTATCGAAGTTGCAAAAGAGATTGACGATGGGAAGGGAATCATATTGTTAGTCGACATGGGCTCGTTATCAAGTGTAGCGAAAGCCATTACTCGCCAAACTGAGATTGTAGTGAAAAGCGTAGAAATGGTAAGTACATTAATGTTATTACATGTACTGCACAAAGCCATATTACCACAAAATGATATTAATGTAGTGTATCGAGCGGCATGGACAGCACGTAGTATGGCGCATGATGTATTGCCGAAGAATGAACTTGTTACTGGCAGTAAGGACCAAGCGATCGTGACTACTTGTCTGACAGGACAAGGCACAGCTGTGAAGATTAAAGGGTTACTAGAGAAATTACTCAATCAATGGCAATTGAGCAATATCCGCGTCATAGCAGTGGAAGCGGGGGATCGGAATGTGCTGGAAAGTCGCTTGACGTCACTATTACATTCTTATGATATCGTGGCGAGCGTCGGGAGTATTGATCCTGAAATCATGGATAAACCTCATATCGCTCTTGATGAATTGATACAAGGTGGTGCCGGTAGTGAACTGCGGCGGCTGCTTACGGACGGTCTAAAAGCCTCAAATGTTGCCGATCGATATACAGATAGAGGAATGGACTGGGAAGTGATGCGGGGTATGGTTGCCGGCATGCTAGATGAATTTTTGACATTTGTGAATCCTCGAAAAGTGTTAGATACGCTCATGATTTGTATTCGAAATTTAGAAGAAGAACTGCAAGTTCCCTTTTCCTCTTCTGGTCTTGTTCGTATGCTAGTACATTCTGCTTGTATGGTAGAGCGATTACTGACGCAAGCGGGCATTAGTTATCCTGATACAACCGAATGTATTAGTGAAAATTCCATTACTTATATCGCAATCAAAAGAGCAATTCGTGGACTAGAACAGCAGTTTAATGTAGTGGTAAATGATCAAGAGTTGTGCCACTTAATTGAAATTGTGAATCTAGAGCGTAAAAGTCCTTATAACGAAGAAAATGATAAGTAAAGCCATGGAGCCCTATAGCCCAGTCACGACGATTGCCATGAAGAATAATAGAAAGGAGGAGACCAGTTATATCTGGTCTCCTCTGTCATAGGTGTAATCAAACTCAGCGTTCGAAATGTTATTGGCTACAATAGGATCTCTGACCGGATCCGGTAATAGCGTATAATCTTTAGCGGAATAGGCCTTAAATAGTCGTGGCTTTTGTTCGAAATAGCCTCTATTATTGGGTGCATAACCAGGTTTTGCTTTTTTCATAATCACGAACAACTCCTTTTGGATAAATAGAACGATACATTCTTATTGTTCCACTTAACAGCAGAAGTATTTATGTTTTAGAAAAAGATTTCTTGTCCTCGATGTGTAATTTTAACCGTTGCAATGGATAATTTTTTTGCTTTTTCAGCAAAAGCGGTAGTGGCAGCAAAATCGTTACCGAAATGCATGGGCACTAAGAGTTTGGGCTTACATTGCGTTGCGAAATATTCAGCACCGATGGAGTAGAATTCTTCCATACGGCGATCAACGGGGAAAAATGCAATATCGACCCCTGTCACTTCTGGAGATAGTTTTTCCATCTCAGCCTTAAATGCGGATTCGGCAGTGCGTTGCTCTTGTATACTTTCCCCAGACCAGTGCCACCAGTTCAGATCACCGGCATGAAAAATAGATACACCATCGACCTGAATGAAAAATGAGATTCCTAGGTCAGTAGAACCAAATGTTTTAAGGGTGACGTCGCCAACTTTACAATTTTCATAGGCTGATACCACAAAGCAGTGTAAGTTAGCATTATTCGTTTGTACATCACTGCTTAGGATATACGTTATATTAGGGTTATCCTTTGCCCAATTGAGTATAGCAGGATCAAAATGATCTCCGTGACTATGAGAAACAAATACGAGGACATTTTTTCTTGTCTTTAAATATTCACTTGTTATCATTCCTTCCGTTATCCCCTGATCTTTAGGAGCTAACGGTTGATAATAATCAAAAATTAGAAAATGATTTTGAGTTTGCACAGCATAACCACTATGAAATAAGTGAGTAATCTTGGCGGCGTAGGTAGTCATTTTGTTCACCTCGTTATTTTTACATTCATTATCTCATAATTTTTAAGCCGCTACAATGTAACATGATAATGGATACTTTGATTTAATTACTGGGGTGAAGCAGGAATGATTCACTATGTCACTGAATTAAATGCTATTATCGTTTGTGATAGATATGGTACTATTATTAGATTGCTAATTTCTATGGGAAGGGGTGGTATTTTGACAAAAGTAATATTTGTAAGACATGGTGAAACTTCTTGGAATCTTGACAAACGGTATCAGGGACATAGTGATATCGCTTTAAATGAAAAGGGTGTACAGCAAGCGCAAGCGGTAGCAGAGCGACTGGCGATGGAACGTATTAGTGTTGTGTATAGCAGTGATTTAATACGTGCAGCCAAGACGGCTGAGTTGATTGCGGCGCAGCATTCGTTGCCAATTGTCACTATACCAGAACTACGTGAAGTTAATTTTGGCTTATGGGAAGGGTTAACGTATGAGCAAATCATGGCAACTTGGCCAGATGAATTATCTACTATTTATTCTAAGCCTGGAGCAGTTTGTATACCAGACGGAGAAAGCTTTGATGATGTCAGAAAGCGTGTAGAGGTTGGTTTGGCAAGATGCATCGAGAAACATCAGAATGAGACCATTGTGATTGTATCTCATGGAGGGACAATGCGCGTTGCACTTTGTAACGCTTTAGGAATTCCTATTGAAAAAATGTGGTCGCTAAGACAAGATAGTACGGCTATTAATATGATTGAGTATTTTGAGGAAATGACAGTAGTATCGCTAGTAAATGATACTTGTCATATCAAATAGCAGTAAAAAAGACCTAGCACGCGTGGTGTGCTAGGTCTTTTCGATGTTTCTTTTATTGTCAACCGTAGAACCGATTAGAAAAGACGAAAATCTTTTCAGTACAATTCAGATTGTACTATTAAGTGTGTGGTTCACACTTTCAGGCAATCGATATGAAGTTGTAGATTCCAATGTAGTACTCTGCAATAGAACCAACTCCTTGTGATTGTGACATTGTATACCATCTAAGCTGTACAATGGAATCACCCCATTTCTTTACGAAATGTCTTCGATTTCTCTAGGATAGTCGTTCCATTTGTGGTCAATCACTTATAGTCAGTAACCGATAAGTAGGAACTAATAACTTATAGATAAGGCTGTGAGTTCCATGACTTGATTTAGTGGGACTACCTTTACGATACGCTGATTAGGTGGAGTATCTAAACTGTTCAATGGAAACACCCCATTTCTTTATTCGCTTTCTTACTTTAAGAAAATATTTCTTTTTCTTGTCTTTATTATAATACTAGATAAGACAAAATACAACAATTATTTTGTGTTTTTAATAAGTATTTTTGCATCTTCTTATTGCACAAATGTATACAAAATTCGTTAGGAATGTAATAATCATTAAATTGGATGGCTGAGGTTGTAATCTGTAGCATGTGATATCGGGGCAATCGACATGGCAACAAAGTTGGTAGTGATTCAATCATGATGTATCACTTTTTGGCATTAATAAGTCTAAAAATCTCTACTAAATAATCGTTGATGACAGGTATATTGATTAATATGATACGTCTTAGACCTTCTACGATCAGTGCAAAGACAATCGTCGTTCCAACAGCGAACCCTACACCACGCGATATACCGGCAATGAAATTGGTGGTGATTAGTTTCCATGGTTTTTCTAATAATTCGATATAATCGGCAATCCGTAGCGCCTCTAGATGACGCGACAGGCGTTCCATTTGTTCGAGCAAATGGTCAGTTTTTGGCCGTTCAATTTTCATAACTCCTCCAAAGGGCATGGGGTTAAATAGTGATTTTTGCTCCGAGTAAATCTACAAAGGCTCTAAGCCATGCAGGATGATTCGGCCATGCTTGTGCAGTGACCAATTTACCACAGGTCACGACGGGTTGGTCTTTCCAAGTAGCACCAGCTAAACGACACTCTGCAGCACAGGCTGGGTAGGAAGTGACGGTGTGACCTGATAATACGTCAGCGGCAGCTAGGAGCTGTGTGCCATGACATACAGCAGCAACTGGTTTATTGGCTTTAAAAAAATCTTGAACAATTTTAATTGTTTCATCATACATCCGGATATATTCAGGAGCTCGTCCACCAGGAATGAGTAGACCAACATAATCATCTGGATTGACAGAAGAGGTTGCGATGTCTACGGGAATGCGATGACCAGTTAATTCAATATATGTATCTAGGGATGTAAAATCATGAACTACCAATTGTAGCGTATCGCCGGCTTTTTTGTTAGGAGCTGCGATGTCCACTTCATACCCAAGCATCATTAGAGCTTGTTGGGGAACCTTTACTTCATAGTCCTCTGCACAATCACCGGTAAGCAATAAGATTTTTTTTGTCATGATATAGCCTCCTTGATATTCTTGTACTTATAACTACTATATGTGACGTACTAAGTAAATTACGGCAATCTTATTAGCCTAATTGCAGTAATAACTTGCAAAATATTTAGTATGTTACATATCTATATATACATTCTAGAGTAAGTGCTATATTCCTGCAAAAATAATGGATAACTTTTACAGATGAGTTGTTAAATTTTAACGTAACGAAGTGACTAAAAAATAATGTAATATAATAGATAGTATTGTCGTAATTTATTTGGAAATAGTAGTTTTATCAGAAGGATTTATAGAAAGAAAAAAGAATATGTATAACAGTGATTAGATCAATGATTAGATCAAAGGATGATGATATGGAACCAATCATGCAAAATATTTTGATTGTAGACGATACACGCATGAATATCCAGATAATGAAAGATATATTAGCGGATAGCTATGTAATATTTTGTGCAACATCTGGAAAAGAAGCTTTAAATATTGCGATGTCTCAACGCATAGATCTGATTTTATTGGATGTAGTCATGCCAGAAATGAATGGGTATGAGGTTTGTAGGAGATTAAAAGCAACCCCTAACACGCGAAATATTCCAATTATTTTTGTATCAGCGATGAGTGATGTAGAAGATGAAACCAAAGGATTAGAGATGGGTGCTATCGACTATATCTTTAAACCTGTTAACCCTGCAATTGTTAAGATAAGAGTCAAAAATCACTTAGAATTAAAGCGGTATCGAGATATCTTAGAAGAACAATCGTTACTTGATGGTTTAACGGGTATTGCGAACCGACGGCATTTTGATCAAGTATTTGATAAAGAGTGGAGACGTGCTTTACGCCGAGGTGAAGAGTTAGCTGTCATTTTTTTAGATATTGATTACTTTAAAAATTATAATGATTATTACGGACACTTGACAGGCGATGATTGTCTTCGTCAAGTAGGAAGTGTTTTAAAGGAATTCATAAAACGTGGCGGAGAACTAGTTGCTCGCTATGGGGGAGAAGAATTTATCATTATTTTATCGTCGACCATGCTACCAGAAGCCATTCGGGTTGGGGAAATAGTGCGTAAAAAGATTGAGTCTTTGCAAATTGCCCATCCAATGTCAGAGGTAAGTGCGTATGTGACGGTAAGTGTTGGGGTAGCTACAGTGATTCCTCAAAAAGATATGATGCCAAGCAGTTTGCTTAAGAAAGCAGATCATGCTCTATATCAAGCAAAGAAGAACGGTCGTAATCGGGTTGAAGGAGTGTAAACAGAAAATTTTGGGATATATAAGAGGAGTTTTCTAATATTTGTCGAAAACAATAAATAACAAATAGGAAATATTTATCAAACTATTGGGGGTGTATGCAATGTCCATTATGGATTTAATTGAAAAAGGTAAAAAGAATCGCCAAAAAAAGGCCCGAGAAAAAGTATTGAAAAATGTAGCAATTGGAGCTGCTATTGGTACAACGATTGGGGCAGCAGCTGGAGTCCTTTTAGCACCTAAGTCTGGTAAAGAAAGTCGTGAGGATATTGTCCGAGTAGCTAAGGAGCTTCCTGAAAAAGCGAAGGACATCGTTGAAAAGACAAAAGAAAAAGTAGTAGAAGCCAAAGAGGCAATAAAAGCAAAAACTGGAAAGAATGTTGAAGGACAAGAAATCGAGTTATAATAGATTGACATGAAACAAGATGAGCGGCCGGGCAGCAATGCTCGGTCGTTTGTTACTACATGGAAAGAAGGGATGCATATGTATATCTCATTATATGACTTAGGATTATTTATCATTTTTATGGTATTGATGATTGTGAGTGGTTATTTGATTGCTGTTTTACATCGCTTTTTTGGTATTTTGGGTTCTGTCCGCGAGGTATTCGATGGTCATGCAGAAGATCTTCGTAATATCATTACAGGGTTATTAACAGCACTAGAAACTGCTAATGAACTTGCGACGAGCCTAAAAGAAACCGCAGAGCAAACAAATAGTGCTTTTGGTTCTTTGCAAAGCAATTTCACTGATACAGTCGATGACTTTCGTGATGGAGTCGAAATGGTCATGCTGTATGCAAAAATCATTGGTGATGTTTGCAGAGCTGTATTTTCAAAGTCAGCATAGTTTAAAGCACTAGAAAGCATTAAGAGAATGACAGCTATATTGTTGGTCTGCCGTGGATAGGCTATAGGGCTTCGCTTGCGTCCTTCGTAAAGCCACTCAGCCCTATAGCCTATTCCTGACGATTGTTATAAAGAAGATCTATATATGTGATAAAATAAAATAAATAGTGGTATACTGATCAAAAACACCTACAGCTGTTTCGTAGGTGTTTTTGTGTGATTGTTATATAATGAAATGGATAGAAAAAATAAAAATGAGGTCTAGTACGTATGGATAATAAAAAAATTACCGATTATAATCTAAGCAGCGAAATCGCAAAAGCATTAATAGGATTAGGTTATGAAACGTTGACAGAGGTTCAAGAGCAGGTGATACCGTTAGCGCTTGCAGGTCGTGATATCATTGTCAGATCCCAAACGGGAAGCGGGAAGACAGCTGCCTTTGCCATTCCGATTTGCGAGAAGGTGGAAATCGAAGAGCGAAGCCCTCAGGTCTTAGTCTTAACGCCGACACGCGAGTTAGCAGTACAATTAAAACAAGATATTGCGAATATCGGAAGATTTAAGAGAGTACGTTGCGCTGCTCTTTATGGCCGGCAACCGATTGAGATACAACGCAGAGAATTGCAACAACGGGTACATATTATTGTGGGTACACCTGGAAGGGTTTCGGATCATATAGAACGGGAAAATATGAATCTATCAGAGATTCAGTGCCTGATTATCGATGAAGCTGACAAAATGCTAGAAATGGGCTTTTTAGAGCAGGTGGAAGCCATTATTACGATGCTACCAGGTAAACGGGTCACTATGTTATTTTCAGCGACGATGCCTGATAAAATTATTGAAATATGTAATCAATATATGATAGATCCGGTAAAAATCAATATTGAATCGGCAGCTCCTACCAAGCTACAAATCGAGCAACGATACTATGAAGTGGAAGAATATGATAAAATAGAACTACTAGAGAAGATTATTGTTACAGAGCGCCCAGAGAGCTGTATTCTGTTTTGTAATACGAGGGAAAAGGTAGACTTTGTTTTTGAAACGCTGGAACGTAATGAACACCTTTGTGGGAAATTGCATGGTGGCATGGAACAACGGGATCGACTCGAGACCATACAACATTTTAAAAGAGGAGAGTTTCCTTTCTTAGTTGCTACGGATGTGCTAGCGAGAGGTATTCATATTGATCAGATATCATTAGTGATTAATTATGACATGCCATTTGAGAAAGAAAATTATATCCATCGGATCGGTAGGACTGGGCGGGCAGGCAATACTGGAATGGCTATTTCCTTTGTAAGCAAAAATGAGCGTAGGAGTTTACAGGAAATAGAAGAGTACACTCAGCATACAATTCTAAAACAAGAATTTCCGACAAAGGAAGAAGTGGTAGCAGGCAAGCTTATTTTTGAAAGTAATCAGAATAGCAAAGCCATTGTAAAGATTGATAAAAGTGAAGTATTGAATCAGGAGATTACTAGAATTCGCATTAATTCAGGTAAAAAGAATAAAATGCGCCCAGGCGATATACTAGGAGCCATTAGCAGTATACCAACAATGACTGGTGATGATATAGGTATTATCGATGTACAAGATACTTGCAGCTATGTTGAGATTCTTGGCGGGAAAGGCGACTATGTTATAGAGCAGCTTCAAGAAACAAAGATCAAAGGTAAAGTGCAGAGTATTAAGAAAGTAGCTTTTCGTAGTATGTAAATAAGAAAAGACTTGGAATCGAGACAGTGTATACGTTCTGATTCCGGAAAAAAGGCTTTGAACCATGTGAATATGGTCCAAAGCCTTTTCTATTATACGAGTGAGAAGTCATTATACTTATTTTGCAGTACGGGCCATTAAGCTCGCTACTTTATTGGCAAACCCAATTGGATCTTCTGGGAGAATACCTTCAATTAATAATGCTTGGACATAGAGTAATTCGCAATAATCTTTAAAGGAATCTGAGCCAGGAGCTGATTGATGTAGACCTTGTAATGTGGTGAAAACTTCATGATTTGGGTTTAATTCTAAAATACGGCTAGCTTTATGCATATTTTGGTTCATTTCGGATAAAATTTGTTCCATTGATAAGCTAATTCCTTTGTCGTCACTTACCAGGCAAACGGCACTTGATTTCAAACGATTACTGATTTTTACATCGGCAATTTTACCCGCTAATAGTTCTTTGATCGCTTTGATTAACGATTCGTTTTCTTTATAGATGGCTTCGGTGTTCTTTTTGATTTCAGGAGCATCAATGTCATCTAATTCTAAATCTCCACGACTAATGGAATGGAATTTATGGTCATTATATTCTTTCAAGGCATCGATCGTGAACTCATCGACTTGATCAAAGAGGTAAAGGACTTCAATGTTTTTCTCTTTTAAAAGCTCCATTTGTGGTAAGCGTTCTACGGAAGCTTGGTCCTTACCCGTTGCATAATAGATGATTTTTTGGTTTTCAGGCATCCGTGCGACGTAATCAGCTAACGTTGTTAGTTCATCTGCAGCATGAGAAGTGGAGAAGAGTAATAAATCTTTTAACTTATCTCGGCTTGCATAGTCGCTATAGGCACCAATTTTAAGTGCTCTACCAAATTCTTTCCAGAATTTTTCGTATTGTGGACGATCTTTGCTAAGCATCGTTGTTAAAGTTTTTAAGACACTTTTTTCTAGATTCTTACCAATCAGCTTGAGCTGTGAGCTGTGCTGGAGTATTTCGCGAGAAATGTTAAGGGAGAAATCAGGAGAATCAACAAGTCCGCGTACAAATCGTAAATATTCAGGAAGAAGATCTTTACAATTATCCATGATAAAGATGTGCTTAGAGTAGAGGCGAATACCAGAAGTAGATTGTTGACTATAAAAATCATATGGAGCGCGGGAAGGGATAAATAGTAGAGTCGTATATTCTACCGTACCTTCTGCTTTTGAGTGAATGAGTTCCATTGGTTCTTCCCAGTCATGGAAGATATCTTTATAGAAGAGTTGATATTCTTCTTTCGTGATGTCATTCTTATTGCGAGTCCATAATGGAGTCATGGAGTTTAACGTACGAGTTTCAACGGTTTGCGTTGGCTCTGCATCTTCGATTTCCTTGCCATCGGCATCGAGTGGTTTTTCTTCATGAATGAAGTTCATTTTGATAGGGTAGCGGATATAATCGGAGTATTTCTTAACTAACGATTCAATGGTATAGCGTTCTAAAAAGTTTTGATCAGATTGTCCACTGGTGCGGAAATCTTCATTAAGAGTGATAATGATCGTAGTACCGCGTTTTTCTTTATCGCACTCTTCGATCGTATACGTTCCATCACCGGCGGATACCCATTTCACACCTTTTTCTTGACCTGGAGCGCGAGTGATTAGCGTTACTTTATCGGAGATCATAAAAGCAGAATAAAAACCTACACCAAATTGACCTATTAATTCATTGTCATTCGTGGATTCTTTTTCTTTTAGCTTTTCTAAGAAATTTTTAGTGCCTGATTTGGCAATCGTACCAATATTTTCTACTACTTCCTCATAGGTCATGCCAATTCCATTATCAGAAATCGTCAAGGTATGGGTAGTTTCATCGGGTACAAGCAGAATTTCAAAGTCGGAGTCACCTTCGAGTAAGTCTTGGTTTGTTAATGATTCAAAACGAAGTTTATCAATCGCATCGGAGGCATTGGAGATCAGTTCGCGTAGAAAAATCTCCTTGTTGGTATAAATAGAGTGGATCATAAGATCCAATAATTGTTTTGTTTCAGCTTGGAAGGTTTTTGTTTCTTTTTTAATTGTTTGTGTCATATAGGAATTCTCCTTTTACATAAGTAATTTATTCGTATCATTATGTTAGTAGCACTCTCGACGTGTGAGTGCTAACAATGTTTATATAATACATTGATTTTTAGAGGAAATCAATCTTTTTTATCACCCAAATTGCACAAAAATGGTATATTATTAGGCGATATATTCAAATAGCTACAATATATAGAATATTTTAGCGTGTCGACTGTATTTTGATTGTTTTATCGAAGAGATTGTTATATAATTTTGCTCAATGAGACAATGAAAAACTACTGGGAGAGATTACAATGAAAATATTATATTATGATTGTTTTTGTGGAATCAGTGGCGATATGAATTTAGCAGCACTTCTTGATTTGGGTGTTGACAGTGACTATATACGGCGTGAACTTTCAAAATTAAATCTAGATTCTGAATATGAGCTTACTATTAAAAAGGATATTAAAAAAGGTATCACGGGAACTCGAGTGGATGTAGTGGTAAAGAGTGAAGGCGAAAGCCATATACATCATAGTCAAGAGGCTGAGCATAGCCACAACCATGCTCATCTCCATAGTCAGGAGGCTGAGAGTCACACCCATGTTCATACCCATAGTCAGGAAGCCGAGAGTCACAACCATGTTCATACCCCTAGTCAGGAAGCTGAGCATCATCACTCCCATCATCATGGACAAGTAGAGCATCATCACCATCATCAGCCGCATCATGAACATCGCAATTTAAAAGATATTGAAGATATCATCAATGCAAGTAGTTTGAGTGAGCAAGTAAAGATAAGAAGCTTACAGATATTTATGAAAGTTGCGCAGGCCGAAGCTAAAGTTCATGGGAAATCTCTGTATGAGGTACATTTTCATGAGGTAGGAGCTACTGATTCGATCATCGATATTGTTGGAGCGGCAATTGCTCTAGATGCTTTAAAGGTCGATAAAGTGATGGCATCTTCGATTCAATTAGGTGGAGGCTTTGTAAAGTGCGCTCATGGTCTAATACCAGTTCCGGCGCCAGCGACTGTAGAAATATTACAAGGTATTCCTGTTAAAACGGGCGTCGTAAATTTTGAGACGACTACACCGACGGGTGCTGCGATTTTAGCGGCTAGTGTGGAAACGTTTACGGATCACATCGATTTCTCAATTGATAAAATCGGGTATGGAATAGGGCATAGAGAGCTAAGCATTCCAAATGTTTTAAGAGTTTATTTAAGCAATAAATAATGTAGATATATTCGGTATTTCAGGAGGCAATTGATGAATAAGATAGATATAAGAAAACTTCTTGAATCGATAAAGAATAATGAAATAGCAGTAGAAGATGCAATGCAGGTCATTGAAGATTTACCGTTTAAGGATCTAGGATTTGCGATGATTGATAATCATCGGGAAATCAGGGTAGGATATCCTGAGGTCATTTATTCTGAAGGAAAAACAGTAGAACAAATGACGGAAATTGTTAAGTTTATGCTCACGAAAGATAATAATATATTAGCGACTCGTGCTAGTGAAGAAAAATACAATGCGGTAAAAGAAATTTGTAAAGAAGCTAGGTATAATAAACTGGGGAGAACAATTACCATCCAGAAAAAAGAGCAAGTCGTAACGGATAGCTATATTGCGATTGTTTCCGCGGGGACTTCGGATCTGCCTGTTGTGGAAGAAGCAGTAGAAACGGCTAGAATTCTTGGCAACCGAGTAGAAAAAGTAGTGGATGTAGGGGTGGCTGGTATTCATAGATTGTTTGCCAAGATGGATATCATTCGAGGAGCGAAAGTCATCATTGTTGTTGCCGGTATGGAAGGGGCCCTTGCTAGTGTTATGGGCGGGCTTGTGGACAAGCCGGTAATCGCTGTTCCGACAAGCGTGGGCTATGGTGCTAATTTTGGTGGTATTTCTGCATTGTTATCGATGCTCAATAGTTGCGCAAGTGGTGTTAGTGTGGTTAATATCGACAATGGATTTGGGGCAGCATACACTGCTAGTATTATTAATAAATTATAAATGTATCAAAGAAGCCACCATCCCTTGCATGACAAGGAATGGTGGCTTCTTTTGGTATGCTTATTACCAAGCAGCAGCTACAGAACCTTTAAAGTGTTCTTGGATAAAGTTTTTCACTTCGTCGGAATGATATGCTGCAATTAGTTTTTGTACTGCAGGGTCTTCTTTGTCTTTGGTGCGCACCGCAATGATATTCGCATAAGGAGAGTTTAAATCTTCAATTGCAATCGCATCTTTTGTTGGGACTAAGCCTGCCGTCATTGCATAGTTGGTATTGATTGCGGCAACATCGATATCAGCGAGTGAACGAGGGATTTGAGCAGCATCTAATTCTTTAATCGTGAGTTTTTTAGGATTTTCAATAATATCGGTAACGGCAGCTGTAAAACCAGCTCCTGGTTTGATTTTTATTAAATTGAGTTTTTCAAGAAGTAGCAGTGCACGACCACCATTGGTAGGGTCATTTGGAATTGCAACCGTTGCTCCTTCTGGCAATTCACTAACATTCTTGAAGTTTTTTGAATAAATGCCCATTGGGAAAATAATCGTTTTCCCTACGGATACCAATTCGTATTTGCGATCTTTCACAATATTATCAAGATAAGGTTGGTGCTGGAAACTATTTACATCAATATCGCCTTGATTTAGTGCGACGTTAGGCTGGATATAGTCATTAAATTCGACTACTTCAATTTTCAAACCATTTTTTTCAGCGACTTTTTTTACTGCATCCATGACTTCGGCATGAGGACCAGCTGTAACGCCAACTTTCAATACCTTATCCGCTTTAGCTGGACCTTGTTGGCTGCATCCAGCGAGCAAACCTAAGGAAAAGATAAGGAATGCGAGGGTTGTAATCAATTGAATTGATTTTTTCATATTCATAATGCCTCCAATATTTTTATTTTAGCTTTTGTAATTTTTCGATTGCTGCTTCTAGTGTAGACTTTTGTTTGCAAAAACAAAATCGAATGAAGCGATGTTTGTCAGCGGCATCTTCTCGATAAAAACTAGAACCGGGTACGACAGCAACCCCGATTTTTTCCGCTAAGTAGCGAGCAAATTCAATATCATTATCCCATCCCATGGAGGTAATATCGGTCATGATATAATACGCGCCCGCAGGTTTCATGCAAGTAAAGCCAATATCCGTTAATTCTTTTATCATATAATCGCGACGCTTTGCATAAAAAGCCGCTAACTTGTGATAATAGCTATCGGCAAAACCCAGTGCATGGGCAGCTGCAACTTGCAAGGGAGCTGCTGCACCGACCGTTAGAAAATCATGAGTTTTACGAATGGATTGACTAATTTCAGCAGAGGCAATGACGTAACCAATACGCCAACCAGTTACGCTGTATGTTTTGGAGATACTATTGATGGTAATGGTTCGTTCTGCCATGCCAGGTAGCGTAGAGAGGGGGATGTGCTTTGCATCATCATACAAAATATGTTCATATATTTCGTCGGTAATGGCTAGTGCATCATGTTTGATACATAACTCGGCAATTATGCTAAGCTCTTGGCGGTTAAACACCTTACCAGTAGGATTGTTTGGAGTATTGATGATAATGGCGCGTGTACGATCCGAAAAAGCAGCAGTTAATTCTTCGACGTTAAAGCTAAATTCTGGTGGATGTAATTGTACATATTTAGGGGTTGCGCCACAAAGAATAGCATCAGGTCCATAATTTTCATAAAATGGTTGGAAGATAATCACTTCGTCGCCAGGGTTAACGGTTGCGAGTAGTGTTGCTACCATAGCCTCTGTTGAACCGCAGCAAACGGTGATTTGGCTTTCTGGGTCAAGGTCCATGCCGTAATCGCGCTTGTTTTTAGCGGCAATGGCATCTCGCAGTGATTTGGTTCCCCAGGTAATAGCATATTGGTTATGATCATCTAAAATGGCTTTGACTGCTGCCTCTTTAATTTCAGCAGATGCAGGAAAATCCGGAAAACCTTGTGCTAGATTAATGGCATTGTGGGCAGTAGCGATGCGAGACATTTCTCGGATAACGGATTCTGTGAATTGACTAGCCTTTTGTGAGGCATACCTAAGCGATGCTTGGTAGGGTTGTACATTATGATTCATAAGATCACTCCTTTGTAATAGAAAATCCTCTTCGCAGAACGAAGAGGATTTTGTAACTAAAATCGCTATCTTCATCTCCCAGGATTACTCCTGTTGGAATTAGCACCATTTCGCAATGCGCGACGGTTGCTGTAGCTTCATAGGGCCAATCCCTCAGCTAACTCTTGATGAACGTATGTAATTTTTATTTATAGTAGCATGCTTTTATTTTATATGTCAAGACTTTAAGATAAAATTATTTTCTTAGCGTTTTAATAAAAACAAAATAATTACAACAATATGTAATTATTTTGCAGGAGATATATGAGCAAATAGAGAAGAAGCATACCTTGCCTAATTATAGGTTGAATATAAAATTTTTTACAATATGTAATGTGATTTAATCATGGTACTTGGGATCAGACCCAAATCAATATGGAGGATAGGCATGAATCAACACAGAACTGCACTGGATTATTCAAATACTGAAGCGGAAATAAACGTAAATATACAGGATATTAAATTAGCAGATGTTATAGATATTGATATTATACAACGTTTACAAGATGATTTTGCCAAAGGCGTAGGAGTGGCTAGTATAGTTGTCGACCTTGATGGAAATCCTGTTACCCATCCTAGTAGTTATACCAGTTTTTGTATGAATTATACTCATGCAACAGAAGCTGGAGATAAACGATGTGCAGAATCACATAGAAAGGGCGGAGAAGAAGCAGCACGCCTTGGTAAGCCCGTTGTATATGAATGTCATGCAGGACTTATTGATTTTGCCGCCCCGATCATATTAGAAGGTCGACAGATCGGGACGGTCTTAGGTGGTCAAGTGCTTACTGAGATGCCAAATGAAGAAAAATATCGGAAAGTTGCGCAAGAAATTGGGACTGATGAAGAGGGGTATATCAAAGCAGTAAAAGAAATTCGCCAATTATCGCGAGAAAGTGTGGAAGCCGCTGCAAATGTACTCTACATAGTGGCAAATAGTATGTCAACCATACAATATAATCAACAAAGATTAGTAAAACGATCCAAAATAATGAGCTATAGTGTAGATGAAATATATCTGGCAATGCAAGATATGGAAAAGTTTATCAAGAAAGTAAAGGACGATCATAGTGGCGCAGATAAAAAAAGTGATAATATAGATATTATTGCTAATAAAATTAATGAAGTTATAAAGTTGACTAAATGTATCGCTACCATGATGGATAAACAAAATCAAGAAATGAGTCGTTTAGATAGGCTGAATGTAGCTGGAAAAATGGCGATTAGTATTGGTCATGAAGTCAGAAATCCTCTTACGACGGTTAGGGGCTTCCTGCAATTTTTTCATGCGAAACCTGAATTTAGTAAATACGCTGGTGACTTAGGTCTGATGATTGAAGAACTTGATAGTGCGAATTCCATTATTACTGAATTTTTATCATTAGCAGAAAATCGCAAATTAAACCTAAAAATATTGGATTTAAATCAAATTATCAAAAAGATAGTTCCTAGACTACAGGAAAACTTTAGGTGCAAACAGGTACAGATTGAATTTGAGTTTGAAACACTTCCGCGCCTATTGCTAGATGAAAAGGAAATTGAAAAGTTAATTTTAAACTTAGTAACGAATGCCATTGAGGCAACTAGGAACAATGGAATAGTAACTATTAAAACCTTTAGACGGGACCAACAATTGGGTATCAGTATATATGATGAAGGATGTGGCATCTCAAAACGGAACTTAGAAAAGATTGGAACACCATTCTTTTCTACTAAATTTGAAAGAAAGGGATTAGGACTAGCTGTATGTTATCGAATAGCGGAGCGCCATGCGGCATCTCTCCATATTCATAGTACAAAAGACATAGGCACGACAGTGGAAGTACTATTTAATCATTCCACCTAAACGGTCTGGTACGATATTTGATTATTTATAGGTGGGAGTGGGGGGAACTTAGATGAGTGTAATGATGTATATGAATCAGGGAATTAAATTGGTGAACAAAGGAAACGTTTCAGAGGCAATAAAAGCTTTTCATCAAGCTATTAAAATAGATCCTAGATGTTCAGAGGCATACAATAATTTAGGTATTTTACAAACCAAAGAAAAGCGTTTTTCTGAGGCAATACAATCATTTTGCCAGGCAATTGAACTAAATCCTAATGATTCAGATGGATATCACAACTTAGGAATTGCTCAAAGTGAAAATAACCTTTGGGATGAAGCAATACACTCCTTTTCTAGTGCTATCAAATTGAAATCCAATAATCCAGAGATGTATTTGAATTTAGGCATTGCACAATTGCATTTGAAAAAATTACCAGAAGCAGAAGTAGCATTTAGTCGCGCTACAGAACTGAATCCCTATTACATAGAGGCTTATTTCAATTTGGGAGTTATCTACGCGGATGTGAAAATGCTCGATGAAGCCATTGAGAATTTCTGTCGTGCTATTGAACTATCACCTCAGTTTTATGAAGCATATAACAATTTAGGGGCGGTTTTGAGGCTGAATAATCAGTTAGACGAGGCTGAGGATTGTCTTCGGCGTGCAATTGAATTGAAACCGGATTATGTAAAAGCATATAATAATCTAGGGTTAGTGCTACAGGATAATCATTGCCTAGAGGAAGCAATCGTTTGTTTTCGTCATTCTATCGAATTAAATCCCAATGATCCGGAGACATATAACAATTTGGCATTAGTGCTCAAAGATACTGATCAATTAAAGGAAGCAGAAGTTTGTTTGTGCCGCGCCATTGAACTTCGTCCTGGTTTTATGGAGGCAGAATTCACTCTCGGATATTTATATTTATTGCAAGAACAGTATGAAAAAGGCTGGGGAAAGTATAGTGAGTGGAGTTCTTTTAATGAACCTATGGTGAAAAAAAATGAAGGCTTCCAATCCGGTATCCCTCATTGGCAAGGCGAGGACTTAATGGGACGCAAAATTTTACTATTTGGTGATCAAGGATTTGGAGATACGATACAGTTTTTACGATATGCGGATATGGTCGCTATATTAGCAGATGAGACGAGTATCTGGACAAAAAAACCATTGGAGAGGCTCATTGCAAGCTCCATACATTCTTGTTCTCGGCATATTGATGGAAGTGTCCCTACAATGCAATATGACTTTATATGTCCATTATCACGTTTGCCATATCTGTTTCATACGTCTAAGGATAGTATCCCACAGAAAAATCCTTATATAAAATCGAATGCAGAATGTGTAACGGCTTGGCATGAAAAACTCAGTGCATTAGATGGTGGAGAGCCTTACCGAATTGGTGTTGTTTGGGCCGGAAATCCTAAGCATGAAAATGACCGCAATCGCTCTGTCGCATTTGGTATAATGGAGCAATTATTTGAAATTGATGAGGTAAGCTGGATTAGTTTGCAAGTAGGGGAGCGAGCAAAGGATATTAGTCAAACTCAGCATAAAATCATTGATATATCAAGTGGACTAGTTGATTTTTTTGAGACGGCTGGCGCAATCGCAAATCTTGATTTAGTGATTACCATTGACTCAGCAGTCGCTCATCTAGCAGGGGCGATGGGCAAAGAAACCTGGCTACTCTTGCCACGCAATCCAGATTGGCGCTGGCAACTGAAGCGTGAGGATAGTCCTTGGTACCCCACTATGCGCATTTTCCGTCAACAAGAAGCGGGTAAATGGCAAGATGTCTTTACGAGAGTTAAGAATGCAATCAGAAAAATCGACGATAATAAATAAGTATGTATCACTAAGTAAATGATAGCTATATTGTTAGCAGGTTATCGAGTTGAGTTTGCTTCTGCGAGGATGCGACTTATCTCTATAGCCTATTCTTGCTGAGAATAGGTAAAATACTTTGTGTGGCTATATGATATAAGAAATTTGACAAGTGTAATATTACATATTATGATCAAAGTTCAGAGTATAGATTTTTTTTATGAGAAGGAGATGATTTCGTTGGATCAATTAACTTTGATTGAACAAAAGGTAAGTAATGGAGAGCGATTAACGAGAGAAGATGGTTTGTTTCTGTTACATTCGAATGAACTACTTAGAATTGGTGAAATGGCTCGTTTGGCTAAAAGACGAAAATCAGGTGATAAGGTATATTTTAATGTCAACCGACACATTAATTTGACCAATATATGTACCGCTCGCTGTAAATTATGTGCTTTTGGTTGTGATGAGGATGCGAAGCAGGCTTATACAATGGATGTGGAGGAAGCATTATCAATTGCACGGAAAGCATTTCAGGATGCACCAGAAATGACAGAATTACATATTGTCAGTGCCTTGCATCCTGATAAACCTTTTGAATATTACTTAGATGTGGTCACTCGCATTCACCAAGAATTTCCTACCTTGCATATCAAAGCTTTTACAGCTGTAGAAATTGCTCACTTTTCCAAAATTTCTGGAAAATCAATCCGTGAAATATTAGTAACACTGAAAGATGCAGGCGTGGGATCACTGCCTGGAGGTGGTGCTGAAATATTAAGTGATCGAGTGCGAAGCATTATATGTGAGAAAAAGGCTAGTGCTGCTGAGTGGATTGAAGTAGCCCGTACAGCTCATAATATAGGATTGCATAGCAATGCAACCATGCTCTATGGACATGTGGAAACAGATGAAGAACGAATTGATCATTTGTTGACATTGCGAAAACTGCAAGATGAAACCGGTGGTTTCCAATCTTTTATTCCGTTCCCATTTCATCCTGCGAATACTGGACTGAGTGAAATTAAACGGACAACCGCGTGGGAAGATTTAAAAATGCTAGCGTTAGGGCGTCTGATGTTAGATAATTTTGATCATGTAAAAGCTTTTTGGATTATGTTGACTCTACCGATTGCTCAAGTTTCTCTAGGTTTTGGAATTGATGATCTAGATGGAACTGTAGTAGAAGAAAAAATTCTTCATGCAGCCGGGGCGAAGACGGCAATTGGGATCAATAAAGAAAATATCATAGCGCTGATTCGTGAAACGGGCAATATTCCTGTAGAAAGAGATACTCTCTATCAAGAAATGCGAGTATATGACATGGGAGAGAAAAGATGAGACCTAGAGTTGGACATAT